>JARKQP010000318.1 GCA_029974875.1 Mobilitalea sp. | reverse complement strand
ATGCAGAAGCCGGTAATGGTGGAGAAGACCTCATACCCTTCCTTTACCAGATTGTTTGTATATAGACCGTTCATGTACTTGACGGCCATATGGTTGTACTGTCCGCCGTTTTCCCTGGTTTTAAATGCAAGGCCGAAGCCTCTGCCCATAACGTCAATGAGATTCAAATCCTTATGGTCGGATCTTAATATATATCCTCCGAATTCATTTCTCAGGTATTTGTCCACACTGCTTTGTATTTTCTTTGCTCTTTCCTGCCCTGTGAGACCGAGCACCATCAAGTATGCTTGAGGTGTCAGGCTCATGTTGACTGTTCCGAACTTGTTCTTTCCGCCCACTCTTTCAAATGTGTCGGTATAGTATGCATTATAGAAGGAATATTCTTCATCTACAGTGATAAATTCCTGTGAATTTACCAGATGTATAGCAAACCGGGCTTTTTCCTTCAAGTCGTTGATGAGCTGGAGTACGTCAATTTTTGCTATCTTGCCCTTTAAGCCTTCATCAAGCAAATCATAGTATTGCTGAAGCCTTCCCTGCTTTTGCTTATAATCGGAGTAATCAACGGTGGACTGCCACGGAAGCCTGTCAAGCAGCAGAGCCAGCTCTTCACATATCTCAATATGTGATATGCCGCTTTCATACAGCTTATTTAAACATTCACAGATTCCCAGAAGGTTTGCGGCATAGAATGCGGTAAACTGGACGGTTTCGCCGTTTTCTCTGGCCATATCCATGGTATCATCCCAATCACCGGCTTCAAGCAAGGTAATGTTGTGTATGCCTACATTATAAAAGGAGGTGAGATTCTGGACCAACAGATGTTCAAGGACCGTCCCCATATATATTTCTCCGGAATCACACTTCTGCTTAAGTCCGTATGATGATGTCCACGTGCGGTCGGTACCCTTGCCTCTTCTGGTAATATGATCCTTGAAATAAGGTGCTTTCTCCAGGAGGATATCCGTATCCCCTGTCAAATCCATGTATAATCTCGTAGTAAAATACGGCCACACACCATGGTCGGACCATGTGCGCCCCAGCCCGCTTCTATGGGCAAATTCGCCCGGATTGTCGCCTACCAGTGTGGCATTGGAGCCATCCAGCTTGACACCGTTGTAATTGTTCATTATGTCCTGCTTTGTACCATAGGGATCGGCGATAATTATTGCAAGCAGGTCCTGCCACAGCTCCCTCCAGTATCTCTT
>JARKQP010000363.1 GCA_029974875.1 Mobilitalea sp. | reverse complement strand
ATGGAGGCATATTGCGATTGCCCATATTGCCACGATACATCCGTCTATCCATAAATAATTCTCTCCTTTCTTTCCGTGCTGTCAGAAGAGGCATGGAATAGCTGCCTGCCAATATCAATTACCAACTAATTTCCACATTCCTTTCATGCTCCCCTGAAAGCACCTGGCAACATCTCTCTCAAATGTTGTTCCATATATCTTATGAAGGACGGACCATTCGGTGCCTGTATTGTGCCCGGATTTCCCTCTTCCAAATTTAATTTTGGTATTTCTACCGGATCCGGGCAGGAAATCACTGCCCATTGACATTAAAACAGTTATCAGATAAGATGGATTTAGATAAACAACTCTACGATAAAGGGGTTTTTCGTATGTATTATTTTATAGTTAATCCAAAATCCAGCTCCGGAAGGGGAATCCGCTTCTGGTGGACCGTAAAAGATGAATTAGATAAAGAAAATGTCCATTATAACGTTTCATTTACAAAGCATATCGGACATGCTACGGAGCTTACGCGCCAAATCTGCCGGGACAGCTCCGGGATAAAGAATATTGTGGTTCTTGGCGGCGATGGTACGATGAACGAGGTACTGAACGGGATTGACGATTTTACCAAGGTTCTCCTTGGTTATATCCCCTCCGGCTCCAGCAATGACCTGGCACGCAGCCTTAAAATCCCGACGGATCCGGTTAAGGCCCTGAGGAACATTCTTAAGCCTAAAAAATTTAAATATTTGGACTATGGCATCATCCATTTCCCAGGTACTGACGATACACCCAGAAAATTCATCTGCTCCAGCGGCATGGGCTATGATGCAAATGTATGCAATGAGGTCCAGGCATCCCCTCTTAAGAAAAGACTGAACCGCTTTGGCGCTGGCAAATTCGTCTATATTGCCATTGCCGTCAAGCAGTTAATTACCTTAAAAAGCCTGAGTGCCACACTGATTGTTGACGGACGAAAAAAAGACACCTACCATCCGGTGTTCTTAGTTTCAAATATGATCCACAGGTATGAAGGCGGAGGACTTTTGATGGCTCCCCATGCAGATCCCTGTGACGGCAGGCTGAGCATATGTCTTGTCCACAGCATGAGCAGGCTGAGAGCCTTCTTCCTGCTTCCTACCATTTTCACCGGTACCCACATTAAGCACAGGGGCGTAGAAGCCTTCCATTGTTCTGAGCTTGAGATTATCATGGGCAGTGGCGCCGCCGTGCATACGGATGGGGAAATACCGGCAGTCTGCCACCATATCAGGGTAACCTGCGTCCAAGGGCAGGTACGTATGATCCTCTAAAAGCTATGGCAGGAAGCA
>JARKQP010000273.1 GCA_029974875.1 Mobilitalea sp. | reverse complement strand
TGTCCTGTAACCGTAGAGGACACAGGATATGGTATAGAAGCTTCCACAAGAGAGTTGAGGCAGGTTATGTATGGCGAAGAGATCAATACTGCCAAACACTTTGAACGCCAGATATCCTGTGAAGAGGATCTTGAAAGAATTAAAAACCCCGTAATCACATATGACAAAGAAACGACCATGAAGAACTTTAGTCTGATGCAGGAAATATTTGATGGAATACTTGATGTACAGCTATACGGCATAGACTATTTCCACAATGTACTATGGGATGACCTGTTATCATGGATGGGCATAGAGGAAGGCATGTATGACTTTGTATTAAATCCGGAGTTCATGCATAAGGCTGCGGATAGATATATGGAAGCTTGCATATCTCGTGCCAAACAGTATGAGAGCTTAGGACTGATATCTTCTAATAATACTAATATGAAGGTTGGACAGGGCGGTCCAGGGTATACCTCGGAGCTTCCTCCGCCTACAAAGAGCGGCATAGGTGCAAGGCTCTGCGATAACTGGGGAGACGGTGCAGATCAAATATTTACTGCGGTATCGCCTGCCATGACCAAGGAATTTGCTATTGATCATCAGCTCAAATGGGCAGATATGTTCGGATTTATGTCCTATGGCTGCTGTGAACGCCTTGACCATAAGATTAATGAGGTAAAGGGCTTTAAGAATCTTCGCAAGCTTTCCATATCCCCCTTTGCCGATCTTGAAGCTGCTATGGAGAAGCTTGGAGGCGATGTAGTAGTTTCATTCAAACCAAATTCAAACTACCTCACCGATCCAACCTGGGACAGGGAGCTTTCGAGGAAAGAGCTCATAAAAGTGTGTGAACTTGCACATAAGTATAACAGCAATGTTGAAATTATTATGAAAACATTGATAACACTGCGCGGCGAACCGCAGCGCCTGTGGGAATGGTGTGACATGGCTCTGGATATAGTACAAAATTATTAGACCTTTAAGATAGATAAAGGTATGTGGTGGGATAAGGGACAGTTCATTCCAATCCATCCTAATGCATAAATTTACCACCCTTGGTCAGACTTAAGATAGCTTAGCTGAAAGGGTGGTTTTATTATAGGGAGTTTAATAATTAAAATCAATGCCCAAATATTTGGGAGATGTTGTAACTCAACAAATAAAAATGGAGGCGATAACAGTGAAAGATAGAATACAGGATATCATTGAACTGCATCAACAGTTCTGGTCAGGAGAGGTTATGAGCCATCCCCTGGTGGCATTCAGGATTTC
>JARKQP010000256.1 GCA_029974875.1 Mobilitalea sp. | reverse complement strand
CTTTCTTTCAAACTTCACGACATGCTGCCGTAGGCAGCACAAACATAAGTGAGAAGAACGCTGCTCTTGCGTTCTTCCAGTGTGAAGCATAGAAGTTGTTAGGCACCGTCTTTTGGTGCCTTAGAACTTCTCTTCACACTTCTCCCGTATTGCGATAAGATTATTCTCGATCCTAGTCATTGCTTTCAACGTAATTGCGATTTCTTCTTCTGAAAGTCCGTCAAACAGCCGTTCCATAAACTCCAGTCCCTGGTCTCTATGCTTCATCTCAAGCTGTGTTAATTTATCCGTCGGAGTAATTCGTACTTTTCTTTTATCCTGCTCATCTGGAAGGAGCTTAATAAATCCGTTTCTCTCAAGCTTATTTGCGATTTGCTTCACATTCTGGTGCGAGCTGCCCATGATCCCAGACAATTCATTAATTGTAGGCCAGTGGTCATGAAATAGTGACAGACAGATCGTAAGAAAAAATTGTTTGCTGGTGATGCCCTCGTAGAAGGTATCGCCGGCTGCCTGCAATTGGTTATCAAATGCAAAAAATAGGCCGAAGAGAATCTTTTTATCATTTAGTCCGGTTAGCATAGTGCTTCTGTCCATAATTATGTCCATGCCGTTTACCGCATAAAATGCCATGAAAGTGTTGGCATGGACCCGGTCCCCCTTTCGTTTATTAATCTTATTTCTTTCAACCTTATCGTTCCTTTCCTTTTTCAAGCGCGATACTTACCGCACTTTTGATTACTTCACTCGAAAGGGTGGCTCCGCTTATTGCATCGACCTCATATGTATTCTGCCTTACCATCTCCTTTGTTATAGCCTCTGCTTTAGTTCCCAGCCCATTCTCATGCTTAAGAAGATCAATTCTAATAATCATATGATTTTGTACCGTAACCTCAACCTCAGCCCTAACCAGACTCGCATCCGCCATGCCACGGTATACTCCATCGGCCACCTGTGAAGCCTCTAACCCGGAATAATATAGCTTTTTCCTTTCATGATTGGCGGATGTAACCATAAATACAACCATGATTATCAGAAGCGCCAAAATTACAGCCAGGAGCCATCCCAAGAATTTTCCTGCTCTTTTCATCGAAGTTCCCTCCACAATAAGTAATATACTACATATTATATGTAATATATTACTTATTTTATCTCTAGTCAAGTAAAATCGAAAAATTCAGAGAACTTTTCAGATTGTGCGCCCATGAAGTCCGAAAAAAAAGCTCGGAAGCCCTTGTAACCCGGGTATCCAAGCTCATTTCTCCACATATTGTTCATTCTTCGTTCCATGGGGACAGAATTATGTTTTATTCTAACTCCAATCTTCCTATTCATGTCTTCACTACTACCCAATAATGGATCACTTTAACCTTTTTCTCTTTCGTCCGGTCAATAATGATTGTGTTTAATGTATAGCTTTTCTTATCACCGTTTTCGGCAACTAAGGTTATTTTGCTTTAATCCAGCTCTTCCCCTTATTTACTAAATCCTCCGCCATAATAAAAATTGGAAGCATGTAAAGGTATCCATTCCCCGCCAGAAAAACCTTCCCTGTTATATATAAGATCACAATAGCCCCACACTCCAGCATAACCGCAAGAGCGGCCAGACAAAAACCATTCGTTTTACCCAAAAGACTTCTTATATGCAGTGCAAATATCCACATACCAGCAAGAGAAATCAGCGTATATGCAATACATCTTTTAACATAACGCAAAAAAATGATATCCTTTACCGTCGGTGTCAGATATGCTGTTTGCCCTATTTGTTCCCTAAGCTCCTTATACTGTCCTGCCCAAAAAGAAAAGTCGGACCATTTGGTAGGAATGAATCGTTCCGGTAGATTAATTTGAAACCCCAACAGCCATTTGAGCAGCAGCCAGGCCGAGATAAGAGCCACCAAAAGGACTGCCACCTGTAAGGGTATGGTTCTCCTTTTCCAAATTGCCATTAAAATCTGACCGAGCATATAGAAGCCCAAAAGCCATGCTGGGGCTTTACAAAACCCAGCGATAATCCCGGAATAAAATGCACCGTCTAACACGGTATAGGAAGTGGCTAAATTATTTTGTTCCATAAATGCCTTTGCCAGCTCCTGTCCCTTTTCCATATCATCATATACCAGCTCCATATTGGAATAGGTGTGCTTTTTATCATTCATCTGAAAGAAGATAACAGGCTCCGGTGATTTTATGATTCCCCTTATGTAATATTGCTTATTCTGATAGGTAACCGTATTCCCCACTGCATCTACCGCTCCGAATAATTTATATGCCATCTCCTGGTCTATCATACAGCCTTCGTAGTCCTCAGGGGTAAGTATATTTCCTTTGGCCAGTTTCATTGGATATACCTGCCTGATATCACCGGATACCTCAATCAGCTGTGACTTATAGGAGGTTGCCAATGTCCCATTTTCAATGGTCTGCTCCTCCAAGCGGTTCCAGGCACTGATTCTGGGGATGTTTTTGGGATTTTTAACCTCCTCGTATTGTAACGCGGACATGAATTTCTCTTCTGAAACCCCAGCTTCCCCCATCCGTATGCTAACCTCCTGATAATACTCCTTCACATACTGTCCGTAATATATTCCGCTGCCCCATATCATCAGCGCCGCCAAAGAGAGCAGAATAAGGAACGGCTCTTTTTTTATCCTCCTAGTCATTGTCATTTAAGCGGACCCGGTCGCCTGCCTTAATATTTTTATTACTGCTGACAATAATATTGTCGGGAGGGCCATCCTCAATAGCGGCTGTGGTATGATCCTTTCCTAAAACGGTAACATCCATACGCAGTGCAGTTAATTCATTTCCCAGGATGGTGTTGGTTTCCACCGCAACCAATACATATGTCCTGTTATTTTCATCCATCCTTAGCGCCTGTATGGGTATTGTACTTCTGTACTGATCCGATTTCTTACTCACCTTAAAGGAGGCAGGTGTTCCTACGGAGTAATTACCTTTTGGCATAATTCCTGTTATGGCAAGCTTCCCTTGTGCATCCTCCGGGCTGATATTTTCTATTAATACGGATAATTCCTCCCTGCTGTCACCTACCTGTACCATCATCTCATCTCCCACACCAAGATGCTTTGCTTCCTCCCTGGAGACTTTGGCTTCAAAGCCATAATTGCGGAGTGCAAAGCATACCCTCTCAGCCCCGGTTGTACGATCCCCTATTACTGCACCGAGCTCTACCAGTACACCGGTTACCGGGGAAGCCACCTTTCCATCCTTCTCCAATATGTCCTTTATTTCTGCGGCGGCTTCCTTCCTGCTTTCAAGCTCCATTTCCACTAATTCTAAATTTATCCTCTGGAGCTGCCTGTTAAGCTGATTATTTTTGGCGGTATCTGCATCGCTTTTCCTTGCCGCCTTTAGTCCTGCTTTGGCATCCTCCACATTTCTTTCGGCGGTTATTACCTGCAGCTCCTCTGCCTTAACCTCCTGAGAATAATCGTAAGTATTATTCCGTATTTGGTCATACTGTTCCTCCGCCTTATTCTTTGCTTCCTCCGCTTCCAAAACGACCCTTTCCGCTTTATCCATTAGCTTCTGCCATTCTGCCCCAGTTTCCTCCAAGGCTTCCTCTGCCGATATAACTGCTTTATTTGCTGCTTTTATCAGCTTTTCCTTATCCTTATCCTCCGTATAAAGCATGGTGTGTAAAGCCCCATAGGTCTTCTCAATATCCGTCTTATTATATAGAATCGCATTGCGGTAGTTCCCCATTGCGGCCGTCAGGCCGTTGTCCTTCTTTGTCAGCTCTGCCAAGGCATCCCCCGCATCCTCAATGGCCCGTCTATACCTGGTATATTCTGAGGAAGACAGGCCTTCTTCCCCCAAGGCTTCTGCCATCCAGTTCCAGTAATCCTCATTTGCCCTTGATAAAGCCTTTCTTGCCCTTTCCACCTCCTTTAGATGCTTCTCATACTCTGCTTCACCATAATATCTTTTAAATATATTAGCTTCCGCTTCACTGACTGCCTTCGAATTGTTATTCTCAACTGCGGCTTTGTAATTTGCCAGAGCAGTTTCCGTGTCCATCCTATCCTTATCCGCATACAATTCCTCCAACGCTTCCTTTGCTTCCTCAAGTCTCTTATTTGCTTCCTTAACCGCCTTCTGCTTCTTATCCTCCTGGTCATCATAAGCTTCTAAGGCATCCAAATAGGCCTTGTCGGCTTCCTCGCATACATCCTTCTTCTCCTTAATTCTTTCTTTGCTAATATTCTTTTTTGCTGATTTTAAAGCTTCCTCTGCTATTTTTAAATCAAGCTTCGCCCGCTCCAATGTAAGCTCTGCCCTTTCTTCCTCACCGCCTTCACTTCCTGCTTTATAATTTAATCTTTCCTTTTGCAGGTTAAGCTCTGCCTTTACCACTTCCTCCTCCAAACCGTCCAAAATATCCTCTAAATCCTTTACATCATACTGGAATAACAGCTCTCCCTCCTCCACATTTTGTCCTTCCTTCACAAAAACAGCCGCAATCCGGATCCCCTCATGGAGCTTTAGGTATTTTTCCGCCTTTGCCCCTAAGGTTCCCACACCACTCACTTCAAATTTCAGCGTCCCTTTTTGGGGGGATGTTACATCAACCCTTGCAGTTATCACAGAGGCCGCCGCCCTAGATACAAATGTTAATAATAGCATCAGGATAAGAAATCCAACGAACAGCCTTCCCGCACGGGCTTGAAGGGATAGCTTTTTTTCTTCCGGTTCCCTTTGTAATTCATATAATAATTTTTTTCTTAGCTTGCCCATAATTCCAACAAAACCTTTCCCAGTGTCAGTCTACTAACTCCAGCTCATTCTTTTATACCGGATGCAGCAATACCCTGTTCAATATACTTTTGGCCATATAAAAAGATCAGGATCGCAGGCATCATAGCAATTACAGAGGCCACCATGGCAACCCCCAATTTTTCTTTGGAAATCTCCGGCAGATACAAGGATAAGGGCCATAGAGCTCTATCCTTTAAAAAAGTCAATGGTTGTTCTATCCCATTCCATGCCTCCAGGAATCCAAGCACCATTGCCGATACAATCCCGGATGCCCCCATAGGTATCCCAATATGCATGAATATTTTAAGCTCACCTGCGCCATCTATCTTAGCCGCCTCAATTAAGGATCCAGGTATGGCCTTAAAGAATTTCTCCATGATAAATACGGGAAATGCGGAAAATATATTAGGTAAAATCAGGGCGAAATCTGTATTAAGCAGACGGAATTTATCTAAGACCAAATAGCTTGATACCATGGTTACCTGGAATGGCATAATCATTAAAACGATATATAAAATAAACAATGGCTTTTTCCCTTTGAAGCTATATCTTGCAAAGCTCCAGGCTGCCGGGACTGCAATAAACAACTGCCCTATCAGCCCGGGGAAAACCTGTCTGCAGGAGTTCCAGAACATCACAAAGAAATTTGGGGAATCCAGCAGTAATTCCACATATGGCTTTAGGGTTGGAAACCTGGGTATAAGGTGCCAGCCTGCCATCTTATCCTCATTGCCAAATACCGGCCCAATCATTTCATTGATCTCCTGTACCCCCATAAAGGAACCTGTTACCATCATCCATAGGGGTCCCCATATGAGCAGTGCAATAATAAGAAGAAGCCCTAAAGACAGAAAGCTTTTTGCCTTCACTATAAATCCTCCTCCCTTACGCCGCTGTACCTCCTGACAATTAATATGAAGAGCAGCAAAATAACTGCAACTATAATGGCCGCTGCGCACATTTTCTGTATATCCAGGGTAACAAACCAATTGTTGAATAAATGCTGGAGCATATAAATGCTGTTATCCGGATAGCTCCCCGCAATCAGGTAGGCTTCCCGGAAAACCTTGAAGGAATTAATTAGGGACAGCACAAAAAGGGTAAATGCAGTCGGTAATAATCCGGGCAGTGTAATGTACCTGAATTTCTTCCACGCCCCAGCACCGTCTATGGAAGCAGCTTCATATAATGCAGGAGCGATTCCGCTTAGGCCTGCCAACCATAGCACCATATCGTATCCGGTATTTTTCCATAGATAGCTAAATACCAGCACGTAAAAGGCCTTTGATGTGTTCATCCAGTCAACAGGCTGATGGCCTGACATTAAGATCATTCTGTTTAGCAGCCCATTCTTATCAAAAAATATATCCCACAGCAGGACAATGGATGCCACCGGAACTGCCATGGGTATTAGAAAGGAGCTCTTAAAAAAGTCGCCAAGCTTCTTTTGTCCCATGACTAAAACCGATAGAAATAAAGATATTGCCAGCAATAAGGGTATGCAGGTTAGTATGAACCTGCTTGTATTTTTTGCCGCTAATTGAAATGCCCCGTTGTTGAATACAGTTATGTAATTAGCCACACCGGCAAATTTCCCACCCATTGCTTCATAAAATGATCTTCTTACCACATCTCCAAAGGGGATTAATATGAAAAGCGTAATACCTGCCAGGCTTGGCGCCAAAAACAACCAGGCCGCCCTGGATTCCCTTTTTTGCATTGTTGTTTTTTTCCCTGTCATAGCACCTTTTCCTTCATACGTAAACTTCTTTAGCAGCTCTCGCATTACTTTACAATCCTTACTTTTTATAGCTTTTATATTTCTTTACGATCCTTGCATTTTACAACTTTTATGTTTTTTACACCCCTTACATTTTTATTAACCCTAAGAGATGCTCCTTTTCCAGCATTATAGTAATAATTTTATTCCTGTTATCTCTAAAGAATCTTTAATTTTAGAGAGTATCCTCCCCGCGCCGGATTTTTTGGAGCAGGAGCTATTCCATAAAATAATCCAAGAAATTCTCTATATAGTAAAACAGCGCACGGACTGAAATTCCAGCCCGCACGCCGCTTCTTGCCAAAACCCTATTTAGTTTTCCCTTCCCTACCAGGGCAGCCGCAGCGCAAAGGTTGCTCCGCCTCCGGGCGTATCCTTTATGAAGATACTGCCATCATGAAGCTCTGCCAACTCCTTTGCAATGCTAAGCCCCAGACCAAAATGCTTCTTATCGTTTCTTGACCGGTCCCCACGGTAGAACCTCTCAAAGACCTGTTTTTTATCTTCATCACAAATCCCAGATCCATGATCCTCCACTTCTATCAGTACACAGCCCTTTTGATTGTAAGCGCGGAGGGCAATGCTTCCCCCTGGGGCTGTATGGCTCATGGCGTTATCTATTAATATGGTCAATATCTGCTTTATACGTTCCCTGTCCCCATATCCCTTACGCAGCTCCTCCTCCGGCAAATCAAGGGTTAATTGATATTTTTTCTCATTATAGCAGGTGCAAAACATATCATAGGTCTCTATCAGAAGGGTGTCCATTTCTACCGGCTCCTTTAAAAGGCTCCAGGTCTTGGCATCAGAAGAGGCTAATAAAAGCATATCACTAATCAGCCTTGTCATCCGGTTACACTCCTCCTCAATGTGGGGGAGAAAATGATCTGCCTTTGACATATCCTCCCCTATGGATGCTAATCCGGCTTTAATTACAGTGAGAGGTGTCCGAAGCTCATGGGAAGCTGCAGCCACAAAAGCGACCTGCTTTTTTTGCCCCTCCTCCAAGGGGTTTATCACCTTTCCGATATAGAGGGAGCTGATCAGGAATAATGCCGCTACGCCAATGAAATCAATAAAAACATATAAAAGCAGCTGCTTTAATAAAATACCTGACCCCAGGCTGTCACAGCTTATGGCTATGATACCCATCCAGCCCTTATTCTTTGGAATCACAGCCGCCATGCCGTAATATTCCTTCCCTCTGTCCGGGCTTACGGTATACACAGGCGTCTTCTCCAGAGCCGGATACAGCGGTTTTCTATCCAGGTCCATTCCTTCCCCTGCTGCCAGTTTTTTTAGCTTCCCAACAAGCTCCCCGGAATCAGGCAGTTCGTTCATCCGATATTTGGTAAGCTTTTTTCCGTTATCCTCGATATACAAAAATAAACGGTTATCCTCCTGCATCCTGACTAACCAGGTGTTGTCAATGACATCCGCCGAGCGCACCTTTTCAACAACCTGTTCCATATTCTTCTCAAACAGGATCATGCTTTGCTCCTGGCTCTGACGGTTATTTATGATATATGCCCCTGTTATAATGATTGTCAGGATAATGCTTGAGGTAATACCGTACAAAAGCACCAGCCTTCTTTTCAGCTTGTTAAACATACCTATTCCTCCAGTTGGTATCCGACCGACCGTATTGTTTTTATGGTAGCATGGCTATGTACTGATTTCAGCCTTTTGCGCAGGAAACAGATGAAATTATCCAAATTCCCATCTGTCACAAAGCTATCCGCTCCCCACACCCTTGTTAAGAGCAGCTCCCTTGTTAATATCTGCCCCTTATTCTTAATAAAAAAAGCCAAAAGATCCCCTTCTCTTTTGGATAAGCTGCAACTTTCTTCCCCCCGGAGCAATTTCATTTTCCCCAAATCCAACCGTAAATCGGAAAAACAAAATTCATCGATGCTCTCAATTCTTGCAGGCCTCCTTGCCAAGGCACGGAGCCTGGCCAGCAGCTCTTTCATTTCAAAGGGCTTTGTCAGATAATCGTCCGCTCCCGAATCCAGGCCTTCAATCCGGTTTTTCAGCTGATCCATGGCAGTTACCATAATGACGGGAGTTGCAATCCTGTGCTTCCTCAGCTTTTCTAAAACCGTAATGCCCTCCATTCCGGGAAGCATCCGGTCCAGCATAATAACATCATAGGTCTGCTTCGTACCGTATAGCAGCGCCTCTTCCCCATCATGGCAAAAATCCGCTTCCATCCCCGACTTTTTCAATTGATATTCCAGGATGGAGCATAATTCTTTGTCATCTTCAATGACCAAAATACGCATTTCCTTCACCCTTTCTTTTTCATATATACGAAATATTCTAAATAAAATATAATTTATTTAAGATTGGTTAGAGATAAAGACGTTATAACATATCCATAAGCTTATTACAACACCTGCCTTCAAGTTTTTCAACGGGCAATTTGTGCCGGGGCACAAAGGTGTTATTATTAAAGGGTGCTAAAGCACCGGAATCGAGGTTTCAATGAAAAAAGTATTTGCCGGCTTATTAGTACTTGTACTTCTACTTACAGGCTGCAGCAGTACAAAAGAAGAAAAAAATGTTTCCAGTACTAATATTAATCCTAATATCAAAGGGCGTTATGTAGAAATAGACACATCATTGCCCGAAACATTTGACAGAAGCACGGTCTTGCAGCTGACTAAAAAGAATGGCATGCCATTCCTGTATGCATTTTCTTACAAGGAACCCTTCACCGTCACCGGCTACCAGCTGAATCAGGACGGGAGCTGGAGCGGATCCACCCCGGAATGGCTAAAATCAGAGGGTCTTCTGAAGGAAGGCTTCTATGAACCTAAAATTTTTGAAGATGCCAATGGAAACCAATTTCTGTATTATCTTGTGTCTGAGGATCACAGCTTCAAAGCCTATCTCTTTCGCAGTACTGATGGCACAACCTATGAACCTATTTCCCCTGAGGGCTGGGAGGAAACAGGTTCGGGAAACAGATCCTCCAATGCCCCCAGAAGGGTTGCCGTATTGGAGGATGGTACTTTAGCCGCCCTTTTCTTTGACGGGGAAGTCGCTTTTTACGATAAGGACAATTTTTCAAAACAAAAAAGCATTACCGGACAACAATATACGGAAACCATAATGACCGCCGCAGGCGATTCACTGATCCTTGGCCAGATAGACAATAGTGAAAAGCTGTTGGGTATCGATATCTATGACACAGCGGAGGATAAGAAAACCAATTATCCTTATAAGGCAGACTTTAAAGGCTACACTTATACCTATTTTGATATGAATGATAAGAAGGAAATGGCCCTATGTGATGCGGGAGGCATCCATGTCCTGGAGGAAGGAACCTCCACATGGCAGACTATAGTGGATGGAACCTTGACCTCATTAAGTATGCAGACTATGTGGACTATGGGTTTTGCAGCAGGCTCCGATGCTAATTACTACATCCTGTATAATTCAGAAAATGGTTACTCCCTCATGAAATATTCCTATGATAAATCCGTTGACACGGTACCCTCCAACGAATTAAACATTTATGCCTTAAAAGAAAATGCCACTTTAAGGCATGCCGCAGCCATATTCCACAAATCCCACCCTGAAGTCAAAATCAGCTTTTCCATTGCTATGAGTGACAGCGAATATCGGGCGGCGAACCAAACTATTAAAGATGATTATATACGTGCGCTCAACACGGAGCTTCTCGCGGGTAAGGGGCCTGACCTTCTGGTGCTGGATGAGCTTCCGGTAGATTCCTTTATAGAAAAAGGTGTCCTTGCTGATATCGGGGATATTGTCCAACCTATGGTCGATAAAGGTGAGCTGTACCCAGACATCGTGAAAAGCTACATAAAGGAGGATAAGGCCTATTACGTGCCTGCCCGCTTTATCCTTCCGCTCCTATGCGGCAAAGCCTCCGATATACAAAACCTTGGCACACTGAAGGAGCTGGCCGGCTATACGGCTAGCCACAGGGACGGGACTTTCTTTGGAAACATGACCCTGGATGATTTTATCACCACCTTTGCACCCTATATTACAAACAAAATATTAGATGACAACGGGAAAATCAATAAAGAAAGGCTGGTTTCCGAGTTAAATAAATTAAAAGCCCTTGGAGACAGCATCGGCATCATAAAGGAATATACAGGTGATGACCAGTATAATATAAATCATGAAATGAGCCTGGACGGCAAGATTGAGCTTTCTTTACTGGAATGCGGCGGCTTTAACGCTGCAATCAGCCCCATTCGCATGGTAGAATTAATCAAGGGCGATTATACGGTTTTTGAAGATTCCTTTCTCCCATCCTGCGAATTAGGCATCAACCAGGCCAGTAAAAATCAGGAGCTTTGCAAAGAATTTCTCTCCTTGGTTTTATCAGAAGAAATACAAAACACTGACTTTTATGACGGTTTTCCCGTCAACAAAAATGCATTACTCTTAAATTCCCAGGCAGACCGGAGTGCATATGGCTTCGCATTCGGCAGTTCGGAGAGCGACAAGGTATATTATTTTGAGGCCCTTGAGAAGGAGCAGATGGATCAATTGGTCCAAAACTGTTCTAAGGCATCCAACCGGATTGTTAAGAACGGCCCTTTATTGGAAACCTTAAAGGAGGAGACCTGGGAATTCTTCCAGGGGAACCTGCCGACGGAGGAAACTGCTGATCATATTATAGAAAAAGCTAATGTTTATCTTTCGGAATAGGATACAGCTATAATTTTTGCCATTATCAATCAGAAAAGATTGTAATTTAAAATCATACTCCTTTCACAAAATATAGAAAGGGGCAAGCTAGTACAAAAAGACACCTTAATTGACCCGTAAAATGAGGTGACCCCCATAAATTAGACCTGAAAATCTAACCTTATGGGGGTCACCTCAAAAATCATTTTCAAGATGTCCTTTTATGCCCTCAATACTATTTAATTATCATTCTACATGATACATTTTTTCATTTCCAAAGTAACCTTACCACTCCACCTCTTTCGGATTCCACGCTTCACACAATCGTAAGTCATACTCTCTGACAGCACCTGGCTCCGCTGAATCTTCTTAATTTCATATAAAATATCTTCACTTTTAATGTATCGACTATTCGGTGGAAATGTGGCAGGGGGCGGTTTCCTCTATAAAAACTATTTTCGAGATACATTATCACTATTAAAATGCATTATTATGCCTGTGCATGAAACCAAAATAAAACAAGAGGTGCCTCCCCACAATCACATTTGAATTGATGGACTGCCCCAGCTGGCGCTATAAAAGACATATCCGGCTCAACAGAAAATTCTGTTTCAGCAATACGCGCTGTACCCCTGCCATTAATCACATAGAACCCCTCCTGATCCTCATGAACCGCCGGCGGCGTATATTCAAGGGCTGTGTAATAGCTAATCCCGGTGCAGCAGCCGCCAGTGCAGCCATGCTCAGCCGTTAACAGCGGGAAGGATCCATGGCCGTGCCCTGAGAGTACCTCCTTAGCATCCTTCTTATGCATATAATATTTCATCTGAAACCCTCCGCGTAATGTATGTTTTATTCCCCTTGTAAATTATAGGTCTTAGCCACCGGGTCTCCAAAGGTATAATTTGGCTTAAAGTGCTCCGCCTTACCTGAGGAGCCTGCCAAACGTATCCAGTGTCTGGCCATTTCCTTAGCAGCATCCTCCATCTGCATAAAAGGATCCATGGTGGTCATGGTCTCCCAGCTGCGCAGTTCATTTAGCCGGTTCCAGCAAGCTGTTAAAATTTCTGTGGCAACATTTATCTTATTGATACCTGCCTTTACCGCTAAGCGGATATTTTCATCTCCTGAACCGGAGCTGCCATGCAACGCAAGGGGCATTCCACCCGTAGCTTCCTTAACAGCCCGTATTAAGTCAAAATTGATTTTAGGCACATAGCCCTCCGGATATTTTCCATGGGCAGTTCCGCAGGCGATGGCCAGGCAGTCTACTCCTGTTTCCCTTACAAAGCGAACTGCATCCTCCGGCTTAGTATATAATGACTCATCCTGCCCGTCTCCCCGTGCCGCCATTCCCACATGACCAAGCTCTCCCTCTACCGGAACACCCTGGGGATGGCAGAGCTCCACGATCCTTTTTGTGCGGGCGATATTTTCTTCCATGCTCTGGGCAGAGGCGTCGATCATGATGGATGAAAATCCATGGCGGAATGCATGGGCAATACGTTCAAATTCAGTTCCATGATCCAGGCAGAGCGCAATTGGGGCCGGTGTCTTTGATGCCAGCGTTTTTATCATGGGAACCATAAGCTCCGCATTCGCATGACGTGTCATCTGCCCCTGGCCGATAATCAGGATAAGAGGCGCATTTTCCTCATGAGCCGCCGTAATCAACCCTTTCGCTGTCTCCATATTAATGGCGTTACCGGCAATTACTCCATAATAATTTTGTGCTGCATCGTCCAATATGTGTTTGATATTTGTAAACATGATATCCTCCTCTATTTAAGCATTTTGAAATAGTGCTAATAATTCTTCCTTGCTGCCTGCGTTGACCAGGCCCTCACAAAAATCCTCATGGGCCAGCATACGGGCCACCTGTGACATGAGCTTAACAAAATAATTGTTTTTGTCTTTGTTGTCCACCGCAAACATGATGACAATTCTAACCGGTTTTCCGTCTATGGTCTCCCAGGGAATGGGCTCCTTTAATTTAGCAATGGCAATACAGGTCTTAGTAACAGCTTCGGATTTACCATGGGGAATTGCCACCCCCTCGCCAATGCCAGTCTTTCCTTCTTTTTCCCGCAAATAAACATCCTCTATAAAAGCTTCCTTGGAAGTAATACTTCCATCTTCAAACAGTTTTTGGCTTATCAAGTCAAAAACCTCCGATTTATCTTTTGCCGGTAAATTATAAATTACCGCATTTTGATTAATTATTTCATGTATAAGCATCTCTTATCGTACCTCCAGGGGTTTTATTACTTTATAATGTCTTTCCAGGTCTGAGATAATATGTTCTTTATCTCTCTGGGGTCGTCCAGTTCCAGTACTTGCTGGGCAAGCATCTGCATCTTTGAAAGCTTCACGCTGCATACCATAAACCTTACCAAATCAACCGAGGACGGAGAAACGCTCAGTTTATCTATACCAATCCCTATTAAGAAGGGTAAATAGTCCATGTTTCCGGCCAATTCTCCACATACACCTATGGGAAGCCCTGCCTTTTTACAATCATTTGCAATTTGTGCGAGCAGACGCAGCATTGCCGGATTATAAGGGGTGCAAAGCTCTTCCACGGCAGGATTATTGCGGTCCGCACAAGTAACATATTGAGTTAAATCATTTGTACCTATACTCATAAAATCACATAGCCTGGCAAACCGGTCTGTCATAATACCACAGGCAGGTGTTTCCACCATAATTCCAACCTTAGGGCTTGTATTGTAAGGAATACCCTTTTCACGCAAACGCTCCTTGGCTAATTCCAGCAGTTCTTTACAGTCAAGAAGCTCCCTTACCTGGGTAATCATTGGAAACATTATCTGAACATTATCTCCAGCTGCCAAAATTGCACTTAATTGATCCAAAAACATTTCCCTGCGGCTTAAAGAAATACGAACTGCCCGGTACCCCAAAAACGGATTTTCCTCTTTAGGCAATTCCAAATAAGGCAGGTGCTTATCACCACCAATATCTAAGGTGCGAATGATGACTGGTTTTCCATCCGCTGCCGCCGCTACCTCCCGATATGCCTTCAGCTGCTCATCAAAGGTAGGATACCTTTGGAAGGCATTGTATAGAAACTCCGTCCGAAACAGCCCCACACCATCATATGTAATCTCCTTCACCAATTCCATATCTTCCGGAGAACCGATATTGCAGCAGACCTCTATGGAATATCCATCTCCTGTAGCAGCTATGCCCAGGTTTTTTTCCTTGATTTTTTGCCGCAGTTTCTTTGTCTCGCATTGCTGTTCCTCAAATATATGCAAGGCCATCTCATCAGGCTGGATAATTATCTGTCCGCTGCCTCCATCCAATAGCAAATTATCTCCTGTCGAAATTTTTTCCACAACAGACTCTATACCGATTATTGCAGGAATCCCCATGGTCTTCGCCAATATAACCGTATGGGAAGTGGCTCCTCCCATTTGTGTAACCAGTCCGGCCAAATAAGTGCGGTCAAGCTTTAATGTATCCACCGGAGTGAGATCCTCCGCTACCAATACAAAGGGCTCCTGCGGTAATTGTATCTCTTCCTCACCATTTAACTTGCTTTTCAGTAGGCTGCCAACATGGCGTATATCATCTGCCCGTTCACGCATATAGGCATTGTCCATTGCTATCAGCTTATCAGAAATAGCCATTACCTCCGTATCAATCGCTTCAAAAGCTGATTTCCCACCCAGGACCGCTTCCTTCATAGGCTTTATCATGGTTTTATCCTGCAGCATCATTGCATAGGCCTTGATGATCCTTGCTTCACTTTCCTCTCCAGCTTTCGAAAGTCTTTCATGAAGCTCCAGCATTTCTTTCGTGCATACGGCCAGAGCATCTTCAAAATGTTGAAGTTCACCCTGGGGATCACAATTCCTTCCATCTGCAGTTATTTGTTTTTGCATTACAACAGCAATTCCCTTCGCTACACCCGGCGCTCCCGGCCGTCCTTGAATACAAACCATTCCGTCCTCCCTTCCTAAACGAGCGTCCGCAGCCAAAGAGGCAGCGGACGTCGTACAGATTTAATGTTTAGAAGTTTAAATCAAGGGAATCAAGCTCCGTTGAATCTTCAACGTCGGATACTCCTGACTCCGCTTTCTTTCGGAATTTCAAAACAAAAAACAGAACAAAGGTTATTAAGGATCCGATGGTAAGAGCCGCCAAAAATCCAAATGGATTAGTCATAATCGGTACTACAAAAATACCACCATGCGGTACCATGCATTCCACTCCCCATACCTGGGTTAATCCACCGGCAACAGCTGAACCAATCATAGTCGATACAATAACACGGATAGGATCCGCCGCTGCAAAGGGAATTACACCTTCCGTAATGAAGCAAAAGCCTAAAGGCAAAGCTGTCTTAGCGGTCTCGCGCTCAGCAATTGACCAGCGTTTTTTTCCTCCGACCAATACAGCCACTGCGATTCCTATGGCAGGTGTCATGCCACTTACGATCTTCGCTGCGGAAGGACCATAAATTCCTTCTGCCAATAAAGCGTTGCAGAATGCGGAAGCGGTTTTTCCCATTGGCCCACCCAGGTCAAAGCCCAGCATTCCGCCAATTAAAGCACCAAGCCCGAATTTCGCTCCGCCGTTTTGCATGTTAACCAGCATACCTGTAAATGTTTCCATAACCCATGCAATGGGCTTTCCTAATATCAAAAACATAGCCATACTCACCACAAGCGTAGAAATAAAGGGTATAAACAATATCGGCACTAATCCCTGCATTGATTTGGGAACCTTCATATGCTTTTTCAGAAATAGTATAAAATAACCTACAAGAAAAGCAGCTACTAATCCTCCTAAAAAGCCTGTCTTTACCTCATTTGCAACAAGACCAAGGACTAATCCCGGGCCGATACCAGGACGGTCAGCGATGGAATATGCGATAAACCCGGATAGCACCGGAACCACCAGCGTCATAGCAAGACCGCCAATCCTATTAATCATCCACAGGAAGCTTCCTTCATCGCTGCCAATAGCAACAATCTGTTCCGGTGTTAACCCCATCACAACACCTAATATACGGGCTAAAGCCATGCACAAGCCTCCGGCCACAATAATAGGAATCATATAGGAAATACCTGTCATCATATGCTTTCTAAATTTCATTACTTAATCCCTCCCTTAATATGTTAGTTTCATCCTTCCGCCAGCTTAGCTTCTACCTTTTGGATAAGAGCCTTCGGCGATTTCATAACCACAGAGATCGGTACTTCTACCTTACGTTTTCCAGCAAATCTTTCCAGATTCATAACGCCGATATCCGCTGCTATGATTACAACATCCGCTGCTGCAACATCCGCTGCCGTCAGCTGGTCCTCGACGCCAATGGTACCCTGTGTTTCAATTTTGATGTTGTGTCCCAGCTCCCTCGCAGCAGTAACCAGCTTCTCTTTTGCGATGTATGTATGGGCAATACCCGCAATACAAGCCGTAATTCCTACAATGTTCATCGTGATACTCCTTTCTTAAAATTATTATTTCAGCCCTTTGCCAAAACATCAGCTAACGCTGTTATTGCTTGTTCTTCATCATTGCCATCGGCAGTAACTATGACAGTTTCCCCTTTAACAGCACCAAGACACAGAATGGATATAATACTTTTGCCGTTGAAGGTCTCATCCTTCCCTTGCTTTTGAACGGTAATTTCGCTATCAAAGGTGCTGGCCACTTCACAAAAATCAGCAGCCGGCCTTGCGTGCAGCCCCTCCTCGCTTTGAATCTCACATGCTATCGTTTTCATTTATCTCATACCCTCCTCTTACAATATTGTTCATATACTGCGCCAGCTCCTTAGGGGAAGCCATATCCTTTATTTTCTGCAGACTTTGAGGTTGTTCTACTAAAGCTGCAAAGGCCGCATAAAATTGCAGTAATTCCTGTTTTCCCGGTTTATCATCGGACAAATCAGCGGCAAGAAGAAATACCAAATCAATCTTAGCCTCATCATACCAGTCAAGTGGCTGCTGCAGCACCGCGACAGATATCACAGACTTTTTCACATATCTGCTGGCTCCATGTGGAATTGCAACTCCCGATCCTGCTTCAGTAGAGGTAATCTCTTCCCGCTCCAGAACAGTTTGGTGAAATTCCGGGGTAACATATCCGTTCTGCATCAGCTTATCACACATATCCGATAATAAATCCTTTTTATTCCTTACCTTTACATTCAAGAATATAAATTCCGGACAAAAGAGCTCCAGCTTATTTTGCGTTTCCTTTTCCCCGGTTATTTTTCTGCGTTTGATTAACCGCAGCCCCTTCATCTTTTTTTCTAACGCAGATATATCATGGGTCGCAAGAAAGTTATCTACAACAATAACTTCTTTTCCCCCAAAATGCTTTCCTACGGGAATGGTAGCAATGATGAAATCGCAGGTGCTGTGCCTTGCCTTTTCCTCATCCGCTGTGGAAATCACATCCTCCACGATAATGCCCGGGAATTTCTTTTCCAGCTTTGCTTGAAGTAACCGTGAAACACTTACCCCATAATTGCACAGAATAAGCACACGATTCGTCAAGCTGATCCGTTCAATAGCGCCGCCAAAATGCAGGGCAAGAAATCCAACCTCCGCCTCATTAATGTCCAAATTAAGATCGGATTCAAACAATACGCTAAGTGACCAAGCTGCTGCAAAAATTGTTGGGTAGCGTTTCTTAATCTGATCCAGTAAGGGATTATTCACCCTTATCCCCTGCGCCATCCGGGCTATCGCTGCACGCAGGTAGAGGAGCAGATGTATCTGTAGGAACTCGTCACTGGAGAACTCTACCTCCAGAACGCAAATAGCTAATTGAATGATTCTATGGGTCAAACTCACATACTGCGGATAATACGACATAAACTGGACGGATTTTTCAGCTGATACAAAGTCTTGTATTTCCATCCGGCTGACCAAGCAAACCAACGCGTTATATTCACCTTCAGGGACATTTAATACATATTTGCTCTTTATATAGTCAGATAATTCTAAAGCAAGCTTACGGTCAAGTATGCTCTCAATCCCCTTATTTGATGGAAGCTCCACATCTGCAGTTTTACCCTTACGCATACGCACCACCGCAACAGACATATAAAACAGTAACTCAATACAACTTCCATAGCTTAAAACTAAGCCATATTGCTCCTCCAGCGTCCTGATAACAAATATCAGCGGTACTGCTTCAAAGCCATCCATAAAAATACGGATCTGCTCACACACCATCTCCAGGCTGTTCCGGTCATTATCCTGATGATATAGTCTTAGAAATAACTCCCACATAACCCGCCGCCAATTTACTTCATCATAAGAAACCGACAGCCCTTGGCCCCTACGCCGTACAAGATTGATGTTATAAGTCTTTAGCCATGCTTCGGCTTCATCAAGAACCTTGATTGCTGTGCTTCTGGATAAATATAGCCTTCCAGTGATTTTTTCCAGCGTGCACGGTGAATTCTTCAGTAATAACAGCGCAAATTGCTCCACACGCTTCTCTGCAGGGGAATCAAGGGGCAAGGAGCCTATCCTCTCACTGATAAGCTGTTCAAACTCTTCCTGGGAAATAAGGAGACGAACCCCTTTATTTGGTTTTGTCAATAGCTTCAGATAGGGATTTTTAGATTTGATTTCATACAAGTCTGCACGCACGGTCCGCTCCGATACGGATTGACGTGCCGCCAGTTCATGCATGACCATATAGTCATCTGCATGATAAAGAATTGATAATAGACTGACCTGCCTAGGCTTCATTTTAATTCATCCTTTCTGTAAGCTATACACACATTATAGCATGTAAAAAAATTTAGATCATTTTAACATACTGACACATTCACGGAGATCACATATATATTTTTGCCGCATTTAGCAATATTGAACACGGATCCAGGTCTATAATTGTTTAATATTTCTTTTGGCATCCTATGGCTTCCCTGTTTCTTCAATAGGCCCAAAAAAGAAGCACCATGCCTTTTTTCCACAAGACATAATGCTTTGGTTACCAAAAATCATATTTCAATTGCATTCTTCAGGTATTTACAAGAAGCACTCATAATTACTTTTCATCAATAAAACAGGCGGTAAAATTTTATCCTCCTGATTCCTGATTCCACGGCTTAAATATTCATGGATTTTATTAACTGCATAAACTCCCTGTTCCCAGTGATATTGGAAAATTACAGCGTTGAGAATCCCATTCTCATAATAGGGCTGCAGCTCTTCAAAAATATCAGTTCCCACAACCAGTATATCCCTGCCCATCTTCCTCTCCTCCAGCATCTGGCAGATACCGAAGGTAATTCTGGCATTACTGGCAAAAATGGCCTGCACCTGTTCTTCTTCCAGATACCTGGAGCACTCCTTTTCGATATCTTCACGCCCAAAACCCTCAACCCTTAAGATCTCATGCCCAAAGCTTTGCATCTCCTTCTCAAAATGCTCCGCATAAATACGGTTGCTGTAGATTTGATTATAACCACACAGCATCAAAATTTTCCCACCCCTGTGCTTCAGACCGTAATGCATAAATTCTGCTGCCAGGCAGCCGCACCGTTCATGGTTCACTTTGACGCAGCTAACTGCCGTTCCTTTTTCCTGATAATAGCTGGATAAAAGAATAATTGGAATCCCCCTTTTATCAAAACGGCTGATCCACAAATTCGTCTTTTCACTGTCCGCAATGGTGATCAATCCGTCAATTTCCTCCAGCATTTCATCATAAACACATTCCAATTCCCTCCATATCTGCGTTAATGGATAATCGGATTCTATAAAGTGAAAATAAATCTTATATTGCTCCATTCCCTGGGCTGCTTTCCGTATTCCCCTCCAGAGCCCCCGAAAATAAAAACGGTCTTCATTCTGTGCCTTCGGCAATACTACGACGACTTTTTTCGCACTACGTTTCAATATAGATGCCGCCTCATCCACTTGATAATTGGTCCGTTCGACTTCCTCCAGAATTCTCTGCCGTGTTTCTTCGCCGATACCGCTTTTTCCATAGATAGCTCGATGAACTGTTCCAAGTGACACACCGGTACGCTGTGCAATCTCCTTTAATGTTACCTTTTTCTGCGTCAAAAAAGGCACCTCCTATACTCTAATATCGTAGGTAGAAAAAAATCATATGAAATGTTCTTTTCATAACAATACTTTATATAGGAAGTACCCTTTTGTCAAATCATTTCATTTATTCTGCCCGGATAAGCATTTTCCGCTACCCGCCTACGCTGGGTTAACTAAAAAAGTAGTTTCGCTATTATCCTGCCACCGCGGCATTGCCGTCCATTTTAATATCTGGAAGCAGCTCTAGCCCCTCTTAAAAGAGCCTTGACATTCTCCAGAGGCGTCCCGGTCTCCAGATAATCTGAACAGGCAAATATGTAATGCCCTCCCCCTTTTCCCGTCTGCATTAATTCATATGCACGTTTTTCCACCTCTTCGGGAGTTGCCTCCTTAAGAAAATGTACCTGGTCAAGATTACCGAACAGGATCAGGCTATCCCCAAAGTATGCCTTTGCCTCTGCCAGAACATTATCTCCCTGAGGTGCCTCCGCGATCGTCTCCCACACCGTAATACCCAGTTTCTTGTATGCCGGATACAGACTGGTTGCCTTGCCGCAGTTATGATAAATGACCGGCTTATTTCCCGCTCTTAAAATATCAATCGCCTTCTTCTCATACGGTAATACATGTTCTTCAAAATATTCGGCACCCATCATTCCTCCATTGGCAATGTTGCCCTGTATGCCGATACAGTCAAATTCACTTTCTACAAATATTTCATGGTCTGATACTACAAGCTCTGTAAAAAAGCTCATATATTCTTCATAATAATCTTCCTCCGTCAGTGCATCTACCAGCATATCCTGAATATTGATGTATGTGGATGCCAGGTTATAAACCCCACCCATAGCCCATGGGCAGGAAATACCCAGATCTCCAATTTCCTTCCTCGTTGTGTGCCCGCACTCCAAAATATGCCCGATATCCCTCTGCTCCCTTTTTGGGCAGTATTTCTTAAGGGCCTGGAAGTCATCATAATCCTTAATTAAATATTCTAGGGTGCTAAAATGGATTCCGTTTAAAATTTTCTCATTATACGGTGCTGCTTCCACCTGCTTTAATTCTTTTTCAGGTGTTTTTACCGTCATGGTTCTTATATATTTTCCATCGACCACCTCCACTTTCCTCTCTACTTCCCAGTTCAAAAAGCTTCGCTGGAGAAAATACGGAATCTCATTCACATACTGCCTGGTCACCAAATCAAAGTCCAGCTCTTTTCTTAATGCAATTGCATCATACAACCGGTCCGTATTTTTCTTATTAAAATAGTAAGATAAATACTCCTCCTGAATGAATGGACTGACCGGCACCATATCCGGTATCCCCCCATTCAGCACACATAACAACCGTTCCCTGGATGTCATACGCCTTTCCTCCCTTATTTTTTTCTTTACTAAAACGTTTTAATAAAACGTTTTCTCTGTAGGGAAAATAATAGTCTTTTTCACACGGTTTGTCAAGCATATTTTATAATTCCATACTGATTTCTCCTATGTTAATTTTCCCCGGGTCATAGCCCTAAAGCTGGTATATCTTATAAAAAACCAGGATTCCCTGGGATATTATGCCTACAATATCCCAGGGAATCCTGGTTTCTCTCATTTATTTATCATATTCGGCAAAGTGGTGGGTAATTCATTCAAATTCTATGGAATCCCAAGCCTCATTATTTACTACAACATCATATTTCTTCGCCCACTCCGTGTACAGTCCCACAAACAGCTCCTCACGGCGGTCCTCAATAATGCGCTCCTTTACCTGTGTCGTCGCATCCTTGTTGTAGTCACTCACACAATAGATGATATGCCAGCCATTATCCGTGGTGATGAGTTCACTGGTGTCTCCGGTTTTTAAATTCAGGGCTGCCTGTTCAAAAACCTCCCCGTACTCCTCCGGAGCCTGTCCCCTGCCAAAGGTATATTCAATGGTGTCCGCCTGGGAATTGGCTTCTGCAAGAGTGTAGAAATCCTCTGCTTCCTTTGCCTTTTCTGCCAGCTCCTTCGCCTTCTCATAGGCTGCCTGCTTTTCCTCCGTTGTCAGCTCCACCGGATTGCCTGCCGGATCAAAGTCCGTATTTGCAATATAGATATCCTGTACCGTAATCTGCTTTGCCTCCGCATCCGATACCACTGTATCCACATTAATGGTAAGGGATTCAAATACCTTATTTGCCAAAAGATTGTCCGAATAAACCTTCTGCAGTAAATCCTCCTGCACCAGGTATTTTGCCCTGTCCTCAGCAGAGATTCCTTTAAAATGATCCTTCGCATAGGAATTAGCCTCCGCCACTTCCTCCTCCGTCAGCGGGATGTTCTGCTTTCCCGCTTCCTCGCGGATGATTTTTAGCTCTGTAATCTGCTTGATTACTTCCTTTTTTATCATGTTCCCAAAGGTATCACCATTTCCCAGGATATCCGCATCCCAGATATCCTTGCCATAATTCTTCTCGTATTTTTCCTGGGCGGATTTTAAATAAACCATTGCCTCATTATAATATACCTTAACGTCACCGACCTTCAGCATCAGCTGCCCGGCATTTGTAACTGCCCCATCCTCCTCCGAGCCTCCGTTTTCCTCATAGTAGGAGAGACCCAGGACGGTTTCCTGGTCAGAGGTATAAGTAATATATAATTCCTTTTTATTTTTAAAGTATGAATAGGTAACTGAACTGTTGTCCGCGCTGATGGTCTTTGCGATTTCTCCTCCGAAGGTCTCAAACAGCAGCTTATCTGCATCTGCTTTTGTCATTCCGATGCCCACACCATGTACCTTGAGCTCACCGGCCTTCTCCATTAAGGTTATGGAGGTTATCTTTTTATCCGGTGCCATTACCTGTACCGTATTCTCTGCCACATAGACACCGGTGCCCTGCTCCTCCAGCTCAAGCCCGGTTTTCCTCTCAAGGACAGCTACCGATTTCCCAATATAGTTTGTTAATTCATTCTTCTTTGTGCTAGATTCACAGGCGGTTAACAATAGCACTACCATCAAGGTGACTAAAGCAAGGCACCATTTCTTCGAAATATATGATTTCTTCGCAACATGGCGTTCCTTTGCAAATAACAACTTCTTCTTATTGTTCATTCCTATACCCATGCCTTTCACTTTTTGATGACCTATTCCAGAAGCGAATACATTCGCTTTGTGAATAGGCCTTAATAAATAGTTTGAAAGTGCCTTTCTTTCAAACTTTTCCTCTTTCCAGCCATAAACTGCTGCCAGATTGACAGCTTCTCACTGACCTTTCCTTTACGTAGTCCGGAAGCTATGCCTCCTTAGACCTATCAGGATAATGTCAGCTTTCCCTTACTTCCTCTTGCTCCTTTTCTTCTTGTTCCTTTTCTTCCAGCTTCAGCAGCTTAAAATCCTCAAGCAGCTTCATCAGCTGTTCAAACACTGCCAGATGATCCATTCTTCCCTTTGGCACGGGCGGCAGCTTAAACTCGAAATACGGATTTGATTGCGGGATAAACTTAAGGCTATTCTTATGCCTGGCAACCAGCTCCGGTATTTTACCCACTGCCAGCCTAGCTTTCGGGTACATCATCAGCTTTACTTCATTTCCCTTATGAACTACACCGGCGATATATACAGAATGGCAGACTGACTTTAGCAGCGCTATGTTCAGCAGGTTGTTTACCGCACTTGGCATGTCGCCAAAACGGTCCACCAGCTCCTCCTGCATATCCATCATTTCTTCTTCATTTTCAATTTCTGCAATCCGCTTGTAAATATCCAGCTTCTGGATCTCATTCTTAATATAAGTGGCCGGTATAAACGCATCCATGTCCATGTCCACCGTGGTTTCGTAGGAATCCTCCGGAAGCTTCTCTCCCTTCATGGACTTCACTGCCTCATTGAGCATCTTACAATACAGATCATAACCCACGGCCTCCATGTGCCCGCTCTGCTCCGCTCCAAGCAGATTACCTGCTCCCCGGATCTCAAGGTCGCGCATTGCGATCTTGAAGCCTGAGCCCAGCTCCGTAAATTCCTTAATCGCGTGGAGCCTTTTCTCCGCAATTTCCTTCAGCATCTTATCCCTGCGGTACATTAAGAATGCATAGGCAGTCCGGTTGGAACGACCCACACGGCCCCGCAGCTGATAAAGCTGTGACAGCCCAAGACGGTCCGCATCATCAATAATCATAGTATTTACATTGGAAATGTCAAGACCCGTCTCAATAATTGTAGTCGATACCAGTACATCAATTTCTCCTGAGATAAATTCAAACATGATTTTTTCCAGGGTATGCTCATTCATCTGGCCATGGGCAAAGGCCACATTCGCATCCGGAACCAGCTTTGCCACCGCATTAGCAATCTCGTCAATACCGTTTACACGGTTAAATACATAATAAACCTGTCCGCCCCTCGCCAGCTCCCTCACTATGGCTTCACGGATGATCTCATCATTATGCTCCAGCACATAGGTCTGGATGGGAAGGCGGTCTACCGGAGGTTCATCCAGGACACTCATGTCACGGATTCCGACCAGGCTCATATGCAGGGTCCTTGGAATCGGGGTAGCCGTCAGGGTTAGGACGTCAACATCCTTCTTTAGCTGCTTGATCTTTTCCTTATGCCCAACGCCAAAGCGCTGCTCCTCATCCACGATTAAAAGTCCCAGGTTCTTGAATTTCACATCCGCAGACAGTACACGGTGGGTTCCTATGATGATATCCAGGCTGCCCTTGTGCAGGCGCTCCAGGGTTCTCTTCTGCTCCGCAGGCGTGCGGAAGCGCGACAACACATCCACGCTTACGGGAAAATCCATCATACGCTGCACAAAGGTATTATAATGCTGCTGTGCCAGGATTGTGGTGGGAACCAATACTACCACCTGCTTCCCGTCCGATACCGCCTTAAAGGCCGCACGGATCGCAATCTCTGTCTTACCGTAGCCCACGTCACCGCATACCAGGCGGTCCATAATCCGGGTACTTTCCATATCCCGCTTGGCAGCGTCGATTGCATCCAGCTGATCCTGGGTCTCCTCATAAGGGAAGGCCTCTTCGAATTCCTTCTGCCATACGGTATCCCCTCCAAACTGATAACCTTTCCTCTGCTGGCGCTGTGCATAAAGCTCAACCAGATCCTTGGCTACCTCCCTCACGGCACCGCGGACCCTTGCCTTCGTGTTCTTCCATTCGATGGAATTTAGCTTGTTCAGCTTCGGCTTTCTTCCCTCGGAGCCGGAATACTTCTGAATCACATCAAGGCCTGTTGCAAGAACATACAACACGCCTCCACCGCCATACTCTATTTTAATATAGTCCTTTGTTACCTTGTCTACCTCAATCTTTTCAATGCCTTTATAAATACCGAGGCCATGGTTTTCATGCACCACGTAGTCCCCGGGGGACAGCTCCGTGAAGCTTTGGATCTTATTGCCCTCATAGGCCGGTTTCTTACGCTTCTTCTTTTTCTCGGTTCCAAAGATGTCACTTTCCGAAATCACTACCAGCTTAATTAACGGATATTCAAAGCCCCTTCGAAGATTGCCGTAAGCCACCATGATTTCCCCGCTTTGCAGCACGCGGTCCATGTCCTCGCTGTAAAAGGCACTTAGGTTATACTCCCTAAGGTCTTCACTCAGGCGCATCGCCCTCGTCCTGGAGCCGGAAAGCAGGATTACCCTGTATTTATTCTTTTTCCAACGCTCCAGATCCTTAATCAGCACATCAAAGTTCTTGTGGTAGGAGGCCACCGTCTGAACCGTAAAATCATATTTCTTCTTCGGGGAATAAAAGTTATTCTTAACCTCCATGGTGCTGATTAATACGCTGCTTTTGTTGGCCAGGATGCCCATCGCTTCCTTATAGCTATAGATCACGTTCATCTGGCCGGGAAGAATATAGCCCTTTTCAATACGGCCGATCATTCCCTCCCGGAATTCCGTCTCTACAACCTCGCCCCGTTCCACCAGCCTTCCCGGTTCATCCAGGAAAAAGATGGTGTCCTCATTATCAAAATACTGAAAGAAGCTGACAGTCTGCTCATAGAAATAGCTGATATAGCTTTCCAGCGGGACAGACCCCGGGAAGGACTCCAGTTTTTCCCGGAATTCCGCGATAATCTGGTGGATTCTTGCCGCTTCCTCCGTCTTGAATTCATCCCTCAGGCTTTTATAATATTTTTTCTCTTCCTCTTCAATCTTTTTTAAGCCAGCCTTGATGCATTTCCCATCCGGTATGATCTCCGCCGCCGGGTAGATTACCACACTGTCCACCTGCTCAATGGAACGCTGGCTGCTTACATCAAAGGTCCGGATGGAATCTATCTCATCCCCCCACAGCTCGATACGGTATGGAGCCTCCTCCGTAAGCGGGAAGATATCGATAATACCGCCCCGAATGGAGAAATCCCCCGGAGCCTCCACCTGTCCCTGTCTTTCATAACCCAGATGGACCAGGGCTGCACTAAGCTCCTGGAGCTTGATAATAGAGGACTGGTTGACCGTTATGACACGCTCCTTCATCATAGGCAAGGGCAGGAGTCTGTCCATACCGCCGTCCAGGGATACAATTATAGTTGTATCCTGCCTCTCGATCAGCCTCCTCAGCACCTTCAAACGATCCCTGACAATGGCATTTCCATGGATATCAGCACTATAGAAAATGATATCCTTCGCCGGATAGATCAATACATCCTTATCATAAAGGCGGTAATCCTCATAGATTTCCTTTGCCTTAAGATCATTATAGGTGACGATGACCCGGTATTTGAAGCCTTCCCCTAACCCATGGATCAGGTGGCACTTTTGGGAATCAATACAGCCGGTCACTTGTACCGGCAGGGTTTTCATTTTTATGTTTTCCCGTATATCATTAAATTCCTTTAACTCTGTCAAAGGAGCTATAAACGTTTTCAAAAGCCCTTCCTCCTGATTAAAAACGAACTCTCTTACTTCTTTTTATTATACTGGTTCATGGCCGCATCTATGCCATCTGTAAGAATCGCCTTTACTGCATCCGAGGCATCCTTTAATGCATCCCTCACAGTTACCTGTTCCTCCGGTACAAACCTTGAGAGCACATAGTCCGCCAGATCCCAGCCCTTTGGCTTATCTCCGACCCCGATCTTAATTCTTGGGAATTCATTCGTCCCCAGATGGCTGATAATGCTTTTAATCCCATTGTGCCCGCCGGCACTGCCCTTTGTCCTAAGCCGCAGCTGGCCAACCTCCAGGCTGACATCGTCATAGATTATGATGACCTCCTCCGGGCTTACCTTGTAAAAATCCATCAGCTCCCTTACACTCTCCCCGCTGAGGTTCATATAAGTAACGGGCTGGGCAAGGACTACCTTCTCACCCGCGATATGTCCTTTCCCGCAGATTGCCTTATGCTTTTTAAAATCCAAGGGAATCCCGTAGTCATCCGAAATTCTTGTAATCGCATCCCAGCCTATATTATGCCTGGTAGCCTGGTATTTGTCCGTCGGGTTTCCTAAACCTACAATAATATGCATAATGATAACCTTGATCCCAGCGTAAAGCTCCCGGAATAACAGTTTCCGTACCATAGCCTTCTGCAAAAAGCATATCCTTTAATGTTCTTCGGATGGGTTGAGGTATTCCAGGAATTTGGCGCCGGGATCAGCCTTTCTAAATTCAACTGATTTATCCGTATTTTATATTATTTCATGCTTCTTGTTTCCAACAACAATGATAATTTTTAAATATGTCTTTTTTGTGGTTAAGAACTAACTTTATGGACTGTATTGTTCCACAATGCTCCATAAAATATCAGGTGGATGCGGAAGAAGCGGCTGTTGTTGTTATGATTGCGGATGTTGCAGCGATTGTTGCCGCCTGCTGGGCAAGTAAAAGTGCGGCCGTAGTGCTTGATAATGCCACTTCAACGGTTCCTTTCTTTACATCTGCAAGGAAGTCGTCACAAACTAAAGCGGCGGCGAACATCAGACGCTCCCTTGCTGTTATGGACCAATTGCCAAAGCCTTTCATATTCCTCAAGTAATTATCTGCCTCTACAATTTCATCAGCTACCGTGTTTATTTCCCGGGCAAGCAGGGATACGATACCCAGGAAAGGAAGCTCCGTATACAGTCCAAATTTGCAGCCCCTTACCTTTAATGCCTGGTATAGGTCAACGACCCGCTTACCTTTTACCTGCGTACCCTCCCCGCTGAAGGAAAGCACCTGGGACAGGGACCAAACTGCATTGGCGCTACGGAATTCCTCCTTTAGCCAGAGATAGCTGTCCTCAATCTCCCGGATTGCCGGCCCAACCTCCTTATCCGATAATGCCAGCAAGGCGGCAAAAGTATAATCGTCGACTGAAGTAATGAAACGGTGCTCCGCTTTCGTGGCATCATAAAAGCTCTTTGCCCGCGCCACATACCCCCGGTACTGCTCCGGCTCCGAATAAAAGGCAATGGAAACTGCAGCCAGCACAAGATATGCAGAGGAGTGCATGCCCTCTTCCTTTAATGCATCATAAATTTTGATTGCATCCCGGATCTTAATATCAGGCTCCGCCTTCAGTGACAGCATGACAGAGACCGTAAAGTTCGTAACGTCCTTAAATTGGGAAAAGATACCGGTGCTCGCTTTAATCAATTCACGGCAGCCCTTAATTCCCGCCACATCCACCGGGCGGTCCTCCATTGTATAAAGCAGCGCTCCCAGTCGGTTATTTTCTGTATATTCCCATTTGAATGCCTGTTTCAGCTTTAAGTAATTATCTGCGTATAAGCTACATTTATCACGCAGGGTTTCTCTCATGGCAACAACCACCTTTCTATCTCTAGACCTTCTATCAATTAAATTTATTCTATCATTTATTTTATATTTGAAATAGTAGATTTGTTATCTATAAAATATTTTCTTAATTATAATCTATGATTGGGATGAGTGGCAAGCTGTTTTGTCAGATTTAAAGTACCAGCTGGTAAAGCTCCAGCATCAGCGGAAGCGTAATAATGCTCAGAATCACCGACATCACATTGATTGCTCCGGCACGCTGTGCATCATTGTCAAACAGGTCTGCCATCTGGGTAACGGTCGCTGCCGCGGGAGCCCCGATTGCCAGAAAGAGAATCATAAGTATATCCTTGGCAAAGGGAATGATATGGGTGACCCTTGTAACAAACAGTACCAGGATCATCAGGGACGGATAGATGATAAGGCGTCCGGCACAAACAAGCCAATTCCGCTTCGATAAAAAGGTTCTTTTTAAATCAGCTTCTGCCATAATCATTCCAATCATAATCATGCATACAGGCCCAATCGTGCTACCAACCGATTTCACTGTGGTTCCAAGGATTCCAGGTAACCTGGTATTCGTGAAGAACAGGAGCAGCCCCACCACCGCCGATAATATATTCGGATTGGCCACAATTTTTTTAATGTTCATCTGCCTCCTGCCACCGATGGCGGATACCGCATGAGTCCAGAAAAAACACAGCTGGACTACAATAAAGGCGCAGCAATAAAAGACCTGATCCTGTCCCAACAGGACACTAACCAGGGGTATGATTAAATTCCCACCATTTGAGTAGATCAGGGAACATTTTTCAATTACATTGATATGTAGCGTTTTCTCTAAAGGCTTTGAAATCCAGATAAAAACCAGGTGCATGATAAAAGCAAAGACCGCTGCAAGCATAAGGCTGCTAAATTTCTCCGGCGTATAGTCAATCTGGAAGGCATCAATTACCATACAGGGCACGATAATATACAGTGCTATGGCAGAAAGCAGGGAGCTTTGCCCACTTTTTACGACCCCAAGCTTCACAATGGCAAAGCCCATCAAAATCATTAACATCATAGACAACATCTGCCAAAACAGCAGGATACTTAATTCCATATTAAATAACCCTTACCTTTCCAAATACTTCTTGCCCTTCTATGCATTCCTGTCCCTCCATATAATCCCTGCTTTTACAAACAAAGCTCCGATCTTCCAAATAATCCTGCCCTTCCAAACAGTCCCTGATCTTCCAGACATCCCTGATCTCCTAGACATCCCTGATCTTCCAGACAATCCTTCTATATATATAATAACATAATAACAAATCCTTGTTTACCTCTCTACTTTATATAACAATGTGTCTCAAACGTCAAGCATCAATCTATATTAATTTCCAAAGATACAACCTATATTAATAAGGTTGACTTCCCCCTCCCGCTGTATTACCATTGATTACATAAAAAATATAACCTCTGTTTATGTCTGATTCCGACCATATAGCAGAAAGGCAGGTAGATCCCATGGATACCAATTATATCTTTTCCTCCGATGGTGCAAAAATTGCATATAGCATTACGGGCGATGGCGCACCCTTATTACTCGTCCATGGCTCAGGCCATTCAAAGGGGCTCTGGCAGGAGCTTGGATGGATTGATGCGTTCCAAGCGCATTTTACTGTTATCGCCATGGATATACGCGGTAATGGGGAGAGCGATACATCCTACGATCCTGACTTTTATTCCATCAGCCATATCCTGGAGGATATCCAATGTGTCATAAAAGCCTGCGGCTTCCGCGAATTTTATTATTTTGGACATTCTTATGGCGCAACCATCGGTCTTCAGGCTCTGGCTCACCAGCTTCCGATCCGTAAGGCCGTGCTTGCAAGTGCAATGTTTGGTGACCGTTTTTTTAAGAAAATAGTTCCGGCTTGGATTAAAGAATATGGCTCCTTCAATGCTAAGAAAAAAGCAGGAGAGCTGGGGAACCTAAAGGTTTCCGGCGAAGAGCTTGACTGGATCCAAAATACAGACCTAGATCTATGGATCGCCCAGTTCCGGGCTTGGACGCACTGGAAGGGCGTTAGCATTGATCAAATAAAATCACCGCTTGCTATCTATTCCGGTACAAAGGATAACAAAGCGGTGTTAATCAATCTTGAAAATAATAAAGCAGAATTAAAAAAGCATAGAATTGAGACAAAAGTGTTTGACGGATTAGGTCACTCGGAGCTAGTCACAAAAAGGGAGCTTTGCTACCCCTGGGTTATGGAGAATTTGATATAATTCCATAGCTTACCTCAGGTCCACCTGCATTTTCTTACGGAATGCTAATACTGCCAGCACATAAATTACTACTGCATATACGCATATTACCAACAACGGTTTTCCAACCCCGGCATAATCACCATTTACCGCTAATTTTGCCGCCTTAACCCCATGGTAAAATGGCATTGCCTTGCAAGCCCCTGCAAAGGCTCCGCCCAGAGCGTCCACATCCATCCAAATTCCGCCAAGCATTCCCGCAACGGATATGATAATAGAGCAGAGCCCCGGTGCCGACTTTTCACTAAATAGGGTACCGAACAAAAGTCCAAACCCAATGAATAAAATCATGCTGGGCAGTAAAATCAATATTGCAAACAAAATATTTCCCAGATTAAAGGTATAATCGTTGAAGATGCCAATCACCGCACAGGCTAAGAAGGTGATGATACATTGGGCAACCGCAATGATCAGCAACGGTGCCGTATAGCCGGTAATGAAATCTACATCCTTCATCGGAGAGGCATATAACCTGACCAAAAATGTATTTGCCCTGTCCTTTGAGATGGACAGACAGGTAAACAGCATCGTAAAGGTCAGACTGAATACCGCAATTCCCGGCCCTAAGTTCTGTATCTGGAACAAGGTCATATGTGCCTCTGCAGGTATACTTTCATTTACAATGGTCATAATCACCAGCATAACGATTGGGAATCCCAGGCAGAAGATATAGCTGAGTGGCTCCCTCAATATTTCCTTAATATTTCTTATTGCAAATACTCTGATTCTCATCTTATTCTCCATTCCTACCCCTCTACAATTGCTACAAAAGCTTCCTCGAGATTTTCCTTGCCCGTCGAAGCCTTCAACTCCTCCAGGGTACCGGTTGCCTTTACCTCCCCCTTCATCATGACCCCGATCCGGTCCGATAGAACCTCCGATTCTTCCATATAGTGAGTGGTAAGAATGATTGTTATCCTTCCTTTTAAGTCCATGATAATCTTCCATAGCTCCCGTCTGGCCAGGACATCCAGACCTAAGGTCGGCTCATCGAGAAACAGCACTTTGGGTTCCGTAATTAAGGCCATCGCTATGCTAAGTCTTCTCTGCCAGCCTCCGGAAAGGATAGAAGCCTTCATATCTGCTACCTCTTCCAGTGAGAACAGCCCTATCACTTCCTCCACCTTAGCCCCTGCCTTCTCTTTCGCAAAGCCATAGATTTCAGCCATCAACAGCAGGTTCTCCCTTACGGTGAGATTCATTGCGATAGCCGTCTCCTGTGGGGATAAATTAATTGTCCTTTTTACCTCCTGGAGCTTATGGAGAATACTATTCCCAAAAATAAATGCATCCCCCTCGCTTGGTTTGGACAGTCCTGACAGCATTCGTATTGTAGTTGTTTTACCTGCGCCGTTGACACCCAGTAGTGAGAATAATTCTCCCTCCTTGATTTCCAGATTTAATCGTTTCACGGCCGTTTTCCCATCAAATTTCTTTGACAGCCCCTTTGTTTCAATTGCCAACATCTGAGCCCCTCCACTTTTTATTTTTTTATTTTCTTTATTCCTCAATCTTGCTTACAAATTTCTTCATCGTATCAAGAGCCGTTAGGAACCCTTCTGCCTTCATGATGGCAATCCCATGCTCCTCATCTCCCAGCACGATTAAATCATCACCCGGCTTTAAGCCAAAGATGTCCCTGGCTTTTTTTGGAATCACTATCTGTCCACGTTCTCCCATGGTCACTGTGCCAAATATATGCTTGCCCTTTGGGGGGATGAATGCCCCGTGGCTGTTATCCGTGTAATTGATCAGATCATCTACTTTTACATTATATAAATTTGCCAGGGCAACACAGTTATTGATATCCGGCGTTGTCTCTCCATTTTCCCATTTTGCCACAGCCTGTCTTGAGACATTTATTTTCTCGGCTACTTCTTCCTGGGTTAATCTATTCTTCTTCCGCAAAGTTTGTAAGTTCGTACTTATCATATTCTTCCTACCTCCAGATACAAATTTATCACTATTATAACTTCTATTCCACCAACTAAAGTTAACAATTTATCATGGGATTATGTTATGTTTGGTTGCGTAATTGGTCTATGGCTTCGAAAACTCCACAAAAAAAGCAGCTCCCGTGCTGCTTTTTTCTCCATTCGTCCTGTATTACTCCTCTGCCTCTACCTCTTCTGATTCAAGAGCTGCGATTTCGTACTTTTCAAGGATAATCTTTTGGATCTTGTCCCTTGTGTCCGAATTGATTGGATGGGCAATATCGCGATACTCACCGTCGCCAGCTTTTCTGCTTGGCATAGCAATGAATAAGCCCTTATCGCCCTCGATTACCTTGATATCGTGAACTACGAACTCGTTATCAAGCGTAATAGATACCACTGCTTTCATCTTGCCTTCCTTGCTCACTTTCCTTACTCGTACGTCGGTAATCTGCATGGTATGTTCCCCCTTCTGTCATATAAATCGTTAATAGTTAGAAAAGTTTTGTCACTTGCCTGTCTCACTTTTCTCTGTTACTGACTTCTGGAACTATTTACTGATTATTAGATAGGGTCATTATATCATACATGTTTTAAAATGTGAATAATTTTTACGAAAATCTTAGATAAATTTGCATTATTTTTGTGATTTTTGTTAAGCATAATCCACATTCCTCCAAATACGGGTTTACAGACAGCAGCTTTTTATTAGACTTTAGCACTATTTCCACAGAAAAAGAATATAATAGGTATAAACGCTTCCTCCAGACAATGGTATATTTATGCATCCAGATCAGAACAACAGCAATTTTGTATTGTAATTTAAGGGAAATGGGCTATAATAAAATGATATAAAATGAAATGTAACATCATTAAAATATATAGAATAGGAAGTGTACCATGTACAAAATTGATTTTAACAACCCATGCCGGATTCATTTCATCGGTATCGGCGGAATAAGTATGAGTGGTTTTGCAGAATACCTACATACCCTCGGCTTTAAGGTAAGCGGTTCTGATGCCCATGAAAGTAATATCACCGACCATCTCACTGATTTAGGGATTGAGTTCCATTTAGGCCAGAAGCCCTCGAATATCACCCCGGATATTGAGGCCGTGGTTTATACCGCGGCTATTTCTAAGAATAATGAGGAGCTGCTGGAGGTAAAGCGCAGAAACATCCCCCTGCTGACCCGTGCCGAAATGATCGGCCAGGTTATGCTTAACTTTGACAATGCAGTTGCCGTATCCGGTACCCATGGCAAGACAACAACTACGTCCATGCTCTCTTCCATCTTTATCGAGGGTAACCTGGATCCTACGATTTCCGTCGGGGGGATCCTGGATGCCATAGGCGGCAACATCCGCATGGGTAAATCAGAGCATTTTATTACGGAGGCCTGTGAATATACCAATACCTTCCTCCAGTTCAATCCGAAGAGGGGGATCATCTTAAATATCGATGAAGACCATCTGGACTTTTTTAAGGATTTGGCTGATATCCGCAATTCCTTCCATACCTTTGCAAAGCGCCTGCCTAAGGACGGCCAGCTCTATATCAACGGCGAGATAGACAACTACAGGGAAATCACCTCAGATCTGGAATGCGAGGTCTTTACCTATGGCATCACCGATCCGGAATATGGCAAGACCGGCAATGCGGGTTATGATTTCTCGGCGGATAAGATCGAGCTTGATAATCAAAAAATGGGAAGCTTTGATTTCTATTATAAAGGCCAATACGTTGACCGCATCCAGCTAGGCGTCCTCGGAGTCCACAATATATCCAACTCCCTTCCTGCCATCGGACTGTCCATGCAGATAGGAATTCCCATGGAGACCATCAAAAAAGCCCTGCTCTCCTTCCATAACTCCAAGCGCCGCTTTGAACATAAAGGAGAAATCGGAGGCGTGACGATCATCGACGACTATGCACACCACCCGACGGAGGTTACAGCTACCCTGCAATCTGCCAAGAATTACCCCCATGAAACACTGTGGTGCGTATTCCAGCCCCATACCTACACGCGGACGAGGCAGCATCTGAAGGAATTTGCCGCTGCCCTCTCCTTAGCGGATAAGGTTGTGCTTGCAGATATCTACGCCGCCAGGGAAAAGGATCCGGGGGATATTTCTTCAAAGGATCTGGCACGGGAACTTGAAAAATTAGGTAAGGAAGTTCACCATTTTCATTCTTTTGACGACATCGAAAATTTTTTATTAGAAAATTGTATTAACGGCGACCTGTTGATAACTATGGGTGCCGGAGACATTGTTTCCGTGGGAGAAAACCTTCTAGGGCTGTAGTTATCCACATTATCCACAGGATTATCAACAATTTTGCTGATTATCCCTGTGGATATTTTTTTAACAAATTTCTTTTCTACAAATATAGATTTTTTCCATCATTCCATATCGGTTTTACTATATCCCCTTCACTTTTACCATATTATTACATATTTTTACCATACTCTCATCCACATTATCCACATTATCCACAATCCCCCAAATCGCCAGATCCCCTGAAAATAGGCTATTTCCAACCGAAAACATGTGTGTTATAATGTGCACGATGAGCAGATTAGCCCGAGGAAATTAAAGTGTTTTGCGTGCTTGCATGCGAAAACACTTTGATTTTCTTGGGGAAGTGCAACGTGAATGAAAAGCCGTAGGCTTTGAATTCCTAAGCTGCGGCAGATTAGCCCGAGGAAATTAAAGTGTTTTGCCTGCACCTCTGCCTCATCACCTTTTATTTAGGAGGGAGCATATGAATAAAATATCTCTACACGCCGAAGGTATCTCCGACGTCACCATTGTACCGAATATCTTCATTGACCAATTTATGCCGTCCGCAAACGGGGCGTATGTCAAGGTTTATCTTTACCTGCTGCGCTGCTTCCTGGGGAATTGCCCGGAAGTAACTATTTCCTCCATCGCCGACCGACTTGATAACACGGAAAAGGACATCATCCGCGCCTTAAATTATTGGGAAAAGCTTGATTTACTTACTTTAACGCGAAACAGGAACAAGGAAATCACATCAATAAAACTGGCAGACCTTAGCTCCATGCCAAGGAATACGGAATCAGAGCCCGCTCCTGCCGTGAACCCTGAAGGGGATACGGAGTTGGACGAGGTAGCCGTTACGATACATACAGAAGTAAAACCCGCGACAAGAAAAGCCTATTCTGCGGAAAAGATCACCCAGCTCTCTAACAACGATGAGATTAAATGGGCGTTGCATATTGTGGAAATCTATCTGGACCGTCCACTAAAGCCCATGGATCTGCAATTAATCTTCTACTTGTATGAGGAGCTGCATTTTTCCGCAGAATTAATTATGTACCTATATGAGTACTGTGTATCAAAGGGCAAGAAAAACGCCTCCTACATTGAGGCTGTTGCACTTACCTGGGCAGAGGAAGGGATCGACACGGAAGAAAAGGCAAAGGAAGCAGTCTCTGCCTATAGCGACCATTTCAATGCGGTGAATAAAGCCTTTGGCCTAAACCGCTCACCGGGACAGATCGAGCGCCAATATATCAGGAAATGGGTGGAGGTATTCTCTTTTCCTGACGATATCATTACAGAGGCCTGCAACCGTACCATCTTAAGGACCGGAAAGCCTGATTTTAAATATACGGACCGCATTTTGGAAACCTGGTTTAAAAAGAAGGTAACGAATATGAAGGACATTATGCGGTTGGATGAGGAATTCAGCAGGGGCAACCGCCCTTCCGAGAATAAGGCTGCGCAGACGGCAAAGGCTTCCGGGAACAAATTCAACCAATTTCCCCAGAGAACCTATACCGCCCAGGATTATGCCGAGCTGGAGAAAAAGCTACGGACTAAGAGCTTGTAAATGCAAGGAGTGGAATAACCATGGCTTTAAAAAATGACCAGTATAACCAGATCCTAAGAGAATATGACAGCCGTATGCTTAGGAATAAGCATGCCCTTGATAAACGCAGGGAAAAGGCTTACAAGCTGATACCTGCGCTTAAGGACTTGGAAGACAGGATGATCTCCCTCTCCGCCGAGAGCGGACGGATGGCGCTCTTTGGGGATGACCGTGCCCTTCAGAGCCTAAAAGAGAGGTCGGCCGCCCTTAAGACCCGGCAAGCCGCCCTTCTGGCGGAGCATGGTCTGGCGGAGGACTTCCTTGAGCTGCAGTACCATTGCCCAAAATGCAGGGATACCGGATATATTGGCAATGAAAAATGCAGCTGCTTTAAGCAGGCCATCTCCGATCTGCTGTATTCCGGCTCAAATATCAAATCCATCCTGGACAAGGAAAATTTCAGCAAATTCTCCTTCCGTTATTATTCAGATGATTACACTGATGAAGCCCTTGGCATGTCACCACTTTCGAACATGCAAAAAACCGTGGCAAGCTGTAAGAATTTCATAAGGCATTTTGATAAAAACCATGATAACCTGCTGCTTCTTGGCAATACTGGAGTAGGAAAGACCTTTCTCGCAAACTGTATCGCCAAGGAGCTGCTGGATCAGGGGTATACCGTGATCTACCTTACGGCCTTCCGCTTATTTGATATCCTGGAGAAAAATAAGTTTGGCAGGGACGGGGAGGTCTCCTACGATGCTGCTAACCAGTTTGAGTATATCCTGGATTGTGATTTACTGATCATTGACGATTTAGGAACGGAGTTGAATAATTCATTCATAAACTCCCAATTATATCTAATTATAAATGAAAGATTATTGAGGCAAAAATCCACCCTCATCTCCACCAATTTATCCCTGACCAACATAAATACAAATTATGGGGAACGCATATTTTCACGTATTGCAAGCAAATATTTTGTCCACCGTATTATCGGAGAAGACATTCGTCTACATAAGGCGGTCAGTGGATCAAAATCTCGTTAAAAGTCGAAAACTGTCTTGACGAACCAATTAGTTAATGGTATAACTTTAATGGCTTTGAAAACAAAACAATTTTATTTATTTTTTACATGGAGGGAAAACTAATGTCTAAGCACGAGAAGATCGTAGAAACCATTCCAGTGGGGCCTCTTGGCATCATTGCCTTGGAAAGCAGCAAAGCTCTGGGACAACACGTAAATGATTATCTTGTTGAATGGCGTACATCCAGGGAAAGTGAGCATAAGGGTACCATTGCCTTTTCCGGTTACCAGCGAGATTCCTATTTAATCAATGCCTGCTGTCCACGCTTTGGAACGGGGGAAGCAAAAGGCCATATTAAGGAATCTGTCCGTGGAGATGATTTATACCTGTTAGTTGACATAACCAATTACAGCTTAACTTATTCCGTGTGCGGGCATACGAACCACATGTCACCCGACGACCACTACCAGGATTTAAAGAGAATTATCGCGGCGGTCGGCGGCAAAGCCAGAAGAATAACCGTAATCATGCCCTTTCTATATGAAGGCAGACAGCATAGGCGTTCCTCAAGGGAGTCCCTGGACTGTGCCCTGGCATTGCAGGAATTGGTTCAGATGGGCGTTTCCAGTATTATCACCTTTGATGCCCATGACCCCAGAGTACAAAACGCAATCCCTCTAACGAGTTTGGAAACAGTGGCTCCAAACTACCAGTTTATCAAAGCACTGCTTCATAATATTCCAGATATCCGTTTAGATTCTGACCATATGATGCTGATCAGCCCGGATGAAGGTGGTATGTCCAGGGCAGTATATTTTGCCAATGTACTAGGTCTTGATATGGGTATGTTCTATAAGAGACGTGATTATACACGTATTGTAAATGGACGCAATCCAATTGTTGCCCATGAATTCCTTGGTTCCAACTTAGAGGGCAAGGATGTCCTGATCGTTGACGACATGATTTCCTCCGGTGACAGCATCCTGGATGTTGCAAAAGAATTAAAGAAGAGAAATGCAGGAAGGATCTTTGTGGCAGCAACCTTCGGCCTATTTACCAATGGCTTTGAGAAGATTGATGAGGCTTATGAAAACGGATCCATCTACCGTATCCTTACCACAAATGTTATCTACCAGACCCCGGAATTGTTGACAAAGCCCTGGTATATCAATGTTGACATGAGTAAATACGTGGCTCTTATCATCGATACCCTGAACCATGATGACAGCATTAGCGGCCTGCTTAATCCCGTTAATAGAATCCAGGGCATCTTACAGGAATACAATCAAGGCAACTACAGAACTGATAGTAAGGCATAATTAGCCGCTCCTCTTATTAGGGCAGCTTGATTACTTAAATATACAGAATGGATCAACAGGACGATTCACCCAGAAAATAAAGAAGGACGGGAGCATATCAAGATGGTGTGCTTCCCGTCCTTTTCAGGGCTCTGTGCCAATAGTTGGGGTGGGATTTGAATCCCGTCCCATTACTGTCTTTAGAGCCTTTAAGGCTTTTTATCAAGTGTTGTGGTGTCGAATGACACATTCCCAACATTATAGAACCCTTTTTAATATTGCAGCATCCTGCAATTCCTTATATCATTCACTTTCCTGCATCAGACCTTCTGTGGTGGCTCCATTTTGGACATTGCTGGGCACACCTGTCCCTGTACCGGCGCTGTTGCTCTTAGCGGCACCGTTTCCTCCGTCCATATTCCCGGTCTCACTATAGCCGTTCTGGTAACCGGCAGCGCTGGTAGGCTCCGGACTGCTCTCGCCATTCCCTGCCGAACCATTGTCATTGGGAGGCTCTGTTATACCGGTAGGCTCTTCCGGATAGCCTGTGTCCTCTCCGTCTTCCTCTTCATAATCGGTGTTATCCTCCCCTGAGCCGTCATCCTGGTCATCTAAGCCCCCGGTCTCCTCTTCATTCTGGGCATCCAGCGCCGCCTGGGTCAGGGCCGCTGCTTCTTCTTCCGCCGCCTGGGTTAAGGCTGCTGCTTCCTCTTCTTCCTTTTTCCTTCGTTCCTCTTCCTCCTGCTGTTCCTTGAGAGGGGCACGCCAATCATAGTATTCGAAGCCTTTATCCATGTCGGTGGTATGAATTTCATTCATAAAATTATGCCAGATCCTTCCCGGATAGGAAGCCCCCTGGAGATCCGATACTGTCTTAGGAATGTCATAGCCAACCCATACACTGGTTGTATAATAGGGTGTATAGCCGACAAACCAGCCGTCCTTTTTATCATTTGTCGTACCGGTTTTGCCTGCACTGATGGTATTCGACAGGCCAAGACCCCTGGCCGTACCATTTTTGATTACCCCAGTCAAGGCCTCTGTCATCATCCTGGCCGCATTGGTTTTATAGACCTGCCGGGTCTGGACATCATCCCCCGCCAGCTGCTGGTCTTCCGCATCCGTGATTTTCACAATACAGGTAGGCTCCCTGTAAATACCGTCATTCTCAAGGGCTTCATAGCCTGCTGCCATCTCTAAGGGGCTCACACCGTTGGTTAAGCCGCCCAGGGACGCCGCCGGAACATAATCCCTTTCTGTAATTCTGGCAAAGTTCATGTCCAGCAGATAGGATAAGCCTTCCTTCGGGGTTAGCTCCTCAAAAAGCTTCCAGGCAACTGTATTGATGGATTTCTCAATCGCCTTTTGCAGCTTAATATTGCCCAGGTAGGTATTCCCTGAATTCTTAGGCCCATCCTTCGAATATTTGTCCACCACATTGCTTGCCGGCGTATAATCCCTTTCAAAGGAAGGGGTGTAGACAACCAACGGCTTAATGGAGCTTCCCGGCTGACGGAAGCTCTGATAAGCACGGTTTAACGTATATCCTCTTAAATCCTGGCTCCTGCCGCCAACAATGGCAACTACCTTGCCCGTATCATTATCAATGCAGACCGCCGCTCCCTGCATCTGGTATACGCCTTCCTCATTTACCTCAGTAAAGTCCTTCAATTCCTCATCCAAGGCCGTCTGAAGCTGCTTCTGCTTTGCCATGTCAATGGAAGTATAGATGCGGTAGCCCTGGCTGTACAGCGCCTTCTGATAGCTGCCGTACATGGCATCATATGCCTCATCATAAGCTTCCTTATCCTCCTTACTGTCAAACTGGGTCCGGAATTCAAAGCCGGCCTCCTTCATCAGGGTACGGATGGCACAATAGTAAACATAGGTCTCCACAGAACTATTTTTCGTTGTCTTGGTCCTTTTCAGCGTGATGGTCTCCCCGGTCGCCTTTGTATAATCTGCCAGCGATATTTTTTCATCATCGTACATCTGCTTTAAAATCCTGTCACGGCGCTTCATCGTATTGTCCATGTTCGTGAGGGGATCATACAGGGTAGGATTATTCGGGATGGCACACAAGAATGCCAGCTGGGACATGCTCAGGGACTCCGCCCCTTTCCCAAAATACGCCTTAGCAGCTGCCTGGATTCCGTAATGCCCATTTGCAAAATAGATTCCATTCAGGTAATACTCCATAATCTGTGTCTTGGAATATTTTCTCTCCAGCTCCTGTGCAATAAATATTTCCCCTACCTTCCTCTCATAAGTAACCTTATGGGTCAGGAATACATTTCTCGCCAGCTGTTGGGTTATGGTGCTTGCTCCCTGGGTTATCTTCCCCTTGTGCTTAATTAAGGCGATGGCCGCCCTCACATTAGCAAAGTAATCAACACCGTTGTGCTCAAAGAACTTTTTATCCTCCGTAACCAGCATGGCATCAACTACAAATTGGGGGATCTCCCGGTACTCCAGGTAATACACATCCTTTTCTGCCTTTACGGTGGTAAGGACCTTACCCTTAGCATCATATACAATACTGGTCTGGGATGCCCGGAAGGTGTCCTCTGTTGACGCACTCACCTTCTGCTTTGCTTCCGTCTGTAAATCCAATATGGTTTTCCCATATGCAATGTAAAAATAGAAAATCCCGATGGCGACCACTAATAGCGTGAGAAATACTGCAATCTGTATTGTCAGCTTAACACGGTGCCTTAATTTCTTATTTTTCTTTTTCGGGCTTTTGTTATTTTGTTTCGTCGTCTTTGTGGACATAATTCCCTCCATTCGCCTTGGGATACTCCCTAAAACTTCCCTTACACACAATTTTTCCGGATAATTCTGCACCGGATGCACACAATCTTTCTAGATAATTTTACGCCAAAATGCACACAATCTTTCTAGATGCTTTTACGCCAAATGCATACAAAGGGTTTCTGGAAATACCTATGATCAGGCATTCTGTCACTTTGAAAGGTCAACCAGGTGATAGGTCAGTCCCAGCTCCTGTAACAGGGCCTCCTCCCTTTTGTGACAAGTAAATAATATAATCTGTCTCCTCTTTGCCAGCCCTTCTAAGGCTGCTTTCACCCTGGAATCATCATATAGGGCAAAGCTGTCATCCAGGATCAAAGGAGCCTGGTCCCTCCCCAGAAGAAGGTCTGCTACCGCAAGCCTTAAGGCAAGATAAATCTGATCCATGGTTCCGGCACTTAACCTGTCAAGCTGGATATAAGAGCCATCCCACCCTACCTTAACATTTAATTTCTCATCGATTTTTAAATCCTTGTACTTCTCCTTCGTAACCTCCCGGATGATCTGTGAGGCAGCCGTATTTAACTGCTGCCCGAAGGAATCATGGATATCGGTGGCCAGCTCCTGGATGGTGGCCTGGGCCAGCTTGATAGCCTCCAGTTCCACAAAATCCTCCCTCTGTCTCTGCAGCAGTTCCTTATACAGCTCCCTATTCCTAAGAAGCTCTTCCTCATTTGCTTCCAGGGATGTGATTTCCCAGCTCAGCTTCTCGGTCAGAAGCCTGCACCCGTTCAGCTGCTTGTCAATTTCCCTTCCTTTCCCCAAGGCTTCCTGCCTTCTGTGAGCTACCTCTTCTTGTAGCCTTTGTATGGAATCATCATTTAATTCATCTTCCTTAAGAAAATACTGTATGTACTTCATAACGGCTTCGTAAAGCAGGTCGTTATGATCCTCAAGCTCCCGGATACGCTGCTCAAATTCTTTTTTCTGCTGAGTCAGGTGCCCTATGGACATATGCTTCATCATAGCTTTTTCCTGCCTTCCGGAAAGCTCCTCCGGTTGACTGATCCGGTACTTTAATAACAGTTCCTTGATTCCTGCCTCAGTCAGGGTTCTTTGCCTGTCCTGCTCATATTCTCTTTGACGAAGGTCAAGCCTTTTCCGTTCCATGGATCTGTTCAAAATAAGATATGCTACAGCTCCTAAGCCAATCAGGGCGGCTATGGGCAGGAGGCTCTGGAGCCGGGCTCCAAGAATAAGGATCACCCCTGTTATTAATATTATGATAGGGCCAAAGCTTATCATTAATATTTTTCTGGTGTTTTTATGGAGCCTTGCTTTTTCCTGCTGCAATTGAAGCTGGAAATGTTCCAACTCCAGCCCCTTGTGCTTTAACTGCTCCAGCCTTTTGATATCATCCTTCAGTTCCTCCGGCTCCCCTTCGCCCATCTCTAATTGCCCCATCTTATCCAGCAATACCTGATATTGGTCTTCAAGCTGCCTCAGCTGCTCCGAAGCCCTTTGATAGGAACGGTATTTTTCCAGAATTGCCGGAAGCTGCAGCATCCGCTCCTCCTCCCCGGGGTCTGCCACAGTCCCTAATGCATTCTTTACTTCTGTTAACTGATGTTCCTCTGCTTGTAGTTCCTTTAACTGAAACGTTAGCCGGTCCAATTTGTCTTCCATTGCAAGGCCATTTTCAATTAATTGCTGAACTTTTTTTATTTCCTCCATTGTCCGGCTCCCGTCATGGAGCTTTCTTTTCTCCGATAATAGCTGTAATGCCTTTACCACATCCACTTCCTGGCTTTTTGCAAGGGACAGGTTTGCGATGTAATTCTGCATCTGCGCTGCCAGCTCTGCATCCGTGGAGGCTTTTAATTGCTCTACGCTAACTGTATTTTTAAAGGTGGCCTCGGTCAAGCCGGGAACCAGATCCAGGACCGTCCCTTCCACCGGCTTTATTTCCCGACCGGTGGCAAGATCGAGGATAGAAAAACTCTTATCCTTTGCATGGAAGCTCCGCTGCAGCTGATATACCTTGTTCTCCTGCTCCAGCTCCAGGCTTCCGCTATAGCCCTGCGGATACTCCCAGGGAAGATACTTATGATAGATATCATCCTTCGTGGCTGCGCCCCTGCCCCTCATCGGCTCTATCCCAAATAACATGCCCTTAATAAAGGTATGAAGGGTTGATTTCCCGGCTTCATTTTCCCCATAGATCAGGTTAATCCCCGGCTTCAGCTCAATCTCTTTATTATGGAAACGGCCGAAGTAATTTAATTTTAGCCTTCTTAAAAGCATTTATTTACCTTACCTTTCGAAACCAGATTAATTCCTAGTGTGGTGTCCTGGTCATTTTTAGGCTAACAGTGCTGAATATTTTATCACTCCGCAAGGCGGAGGAGGGAGGCGTAGTGGTTCCTACGCCGGCTGACGACAACGCAGTGGATGACAAGATATTCAGCACTGTTAGCCTGATTATGAGCGTGTCGGTACACTGGAGCCAAGAAGCGCCTCGATTCCATAATAGAGCGCTTTCTTAGCTATTTCATCCTGCTGTGTGGTCTCCATGATCTTTTTGATGAAAAGTCCTATCAGATTACCTTCATTTTCCCGGGATAGAGCTTCAAAGTCATAGTCCGGGACGGATTCATCCTCTACCTCAAGGATATTCCCCAGGGACTTTAATGCTTCCTTATCAAAATGTATTAATTCATCCCTCAGCCCTTGGATACGGAAGGAATAGATATGCTGTTCCCCAAGGGTACGGATTAATTCCCTTGTCTGGTCAAGGAGGGAGCTCTTTGTTGTATCCGGTGTTACATTCAATTCTATCCGTTTATACTCCCTCGCGGAGCTGGGGATAAAGCGTATTGCAGTCTTATTCCCTCCCTGCTGATCCTTCACGATCTCACCGAGAATATACCCCCGTTCACCGGTTTCATTTTTATCGATGGGTTCAAGGGAGCCTGCGTAGGCCATTTTCTCCGATATAATCTCCGGCTTATGGATGTGCCCCAGGGCAATGTAATCAAAGCCGGCCTCCAACAGCTTCCTGCGGTTCATGGGAATATCCCTTTCATCGCCCCCATGGGCAAGAAGGATGTTGATTTGGTTGTTCTGCTCCGGCTTTGCATCATCATAGCGGGCCTGCGTAATATCCCGGTTACAATAGCTAAAGCCATAAACAACCGTCTGAAGCTCCGGAAATTCAAAAGCCTCAAATTCCTCCGTGGGAAACATATGGACCTTTTCATTCCAGGCAAACCCCTGATAATAAGAGCGGGCCCCAATGTAGTCATGGTTTCCTGCCATTAAAACCACCTGTGCTGTTTCTAATTTTCCAAAGAGATAATTTACCTCCTTTAATTCCCGCAGCAGCGGCTGCTTATGGAACATATCTCCCGCGATGAGCAGCAGCCCCACCCTTTCTTCGTTACATTGATCTATGATGCTCCTAAAGCTGTCCCAGATCTCCTTCTCCCTGAGAGCTCCCCAAGGTTTACTGGAATCCGGAACTGCCCCCAGATGTATGTCTGCGATATGTATGAATTTCATGGTTCCTCCTTCTTAAAATGGAGATTGGTATGCCAGACTCAGACGGGAATCTGCATACGCAGGCCAGTAACTCGAAATCTGCTTATCGTGAACATTATAACCAAAATTTTCTCTTTCTGCAATACATTCATCCGAACATTCATTCTGGTTCCATTTTACTATATAAGAATCCTATACAATGATTGCACAATTATTATAGTAAAAAAAGCTAAATTATACTTTAAAGCAACACAAAAAGGAAGGACTTTTTACAGGCAATAGTCCTTCCTTTTTGCATCCAGCAAACATAACAGCTCTTCTGCTCAATTTTTTACCATGTCTTCCAGCGCCTCTTCTCCCGCGCTCTTTTTCCCCGTGATATTCGTTACCATTTCATAGGTTCCTGTGCTTGCCAGACCGCTCGCCAAGCCTCCCAGCAGAATCTCCGGAGAAAATGTCCATCCACTGATCCACACATTGAGGATTGTACCAACGATTGCCATAATAAGCGGTATGTATTTGTTGGGAATCACCGTGATACTGTGCTTTATGATATATCCCAAGCATAGGCAAATTGCTAATACAATGATTACCACATATTGCGATATAACCTCCACCAAATCGTCTCCTTTCCATTTCTTGCTCCACTTGTCCATCGGCAGTATGATTCTTTGTCCTATATCATCATATGATTCCAGTCCCAGCTTCATTCTTGATTAAAAAAAAATAAAACCACTTTATTTTATTATTATAATTCAGACACAGTTTCTTCACTTTTTCTGCATACTTTGGTCACAATTATTGGTTATACTTTAAACATAAGATGAAGCAGCAAACAGGAACATCTTAATACATTGATTGACATGGATAAGAAGCCACCACCGCTAATGTGGTGACTGGCTTCGACAAGCATACAAGTATAATTAACATAGATTTTTTCATAACTCCCCCTCTTGTGAAGGACGCGTCACAGAATAACTTTCAGGTTATTATGCGACGCGTCTTTTTATTGTTTAAGGGATATAAGTGCAGAGGACTTTAAAAAATTATGAATTAATCCGTGCGTCTTCCTGATTCTTTATTTATACTGGGTAAAGTCCGTGCTTGGAAAGTTCCAGGGTACATCCATGGGGGATTTGTATTCTTCTAATTCACATGGATGCGGCGGTTTTGGTCCCGGCCAGCAGATTTGCTGTTTCTGGAGCAGCTTGATGCACAGATATACAACGGATTTGTCCGTGAATTCCTGGAATTCCTCTTCATTCTTGAAGCCCTGGATCGGAGTACCCTTTGCATCTATATCTGCATCAAATACTGCAGACCACTCCAGCTCGCAATAAACGGGCTCATTGAAGATCTCAACCTCGGACCTGTCAGCTTCCCTGATATCCTTACCCATCCGTTTTTCATCAAAGTATCTTGCTACCACAGGTGGCAAATTCGGCCTGATATATGGCTTATTTCCCTTGAAATCCACCCTTGTATACGCCCTGAAAGGAACATGTACGGTTGTATCCTTAATTGTACCACCGATTCCGGAGCCTTTTGTATTTGTACAGGTTCTTGCTGCGTACTCGATGTTCTTTCTGATGTAGCCCTCTAAAAATACTTTATCCGTTCCGGCTATAAATCTGCATTGTGTTAAAAATACCTGTTTTTCAATGCGTTTGATTTCGTAGGCGGGCTCATTTAATCTGATTTTTGCTTCCGTATCTATCTGGATAACGAATTCAGCGAGCACCTTAGGGATCTTAAAATCTCCGCCATACCAGGGATAATTATCTGCGGCGGAAAGTGTATCGGACTGAATAATTCCAGCATTGCATCCTGATTCTGTATCACAATTCGTGCTTACATAAGCTTCTGAGCTTACTACCTTTGCACTATGATCTTTACTACTGTTATTCATATTGAACTCTCCTTTTCTAGATTGGATACCCATGTAATATCCTAATACATATTATTCTCATTACTCGAAATTGTTCATATTATAGAGAAATATGGAGAATTTTCGGATGTAATGGCACCAGTCTAATGGAAGATCAGAATTATTGTAACATTATCACTTTTTATTAATTGGAAATTACTGTATTTTATCCACAGCATATTGTGGATAGTGTGGATAATTGGAAATTATTGTTTGTTTTAATCCACAAACCTACGTTTTGGCATGACAAAAGCCGATACACAGCCCCTAACCCAGGCATGTACCGGCATTTGCCGCCTTTGGCAGAACAGCAGAAAATTGCTGCTTCCTTATTTTATCGGCTCTTTGGCGGTTAATTCAATCAAATGGTAGGTTTGCTTAATATCATTTGATATATCCTCATAGTTCTTTACACGGTTGTTTACAGCAACCAGTTCAATCCTCCATAATGTAGGAATTGCCGGGGCTTCCTTAAAGAAGGCTTCCTGCCATTCCTTGTATTTCTGCGACAGAAAAGCATCCTCCCAGGCTTTCCCGGAGGAAATACCGCTGATAATGGCGTCAAAGCTATCACTGGTGTATCTGGTGTAGTTTGCCGCAGAATTACGTCCCCATAATACGGAGGGGTTCGGATTATATCCTGTACTCCATGCCGCATCATACATATCGATGGCCGGGTCATCCCCTTCCACAGCTTCATAGAATGCATTAAACTCAGTAAGGCGTCCATGATATAATTTGACACGGAGGCCTACCTCTTTCCAGCATTGGATTTTAAACTGTGCGATTATGTCCGCATTTTCACCATCCATCGTTGCCCAGGTTATTGTAAGCTTTTCACCATCCGGTGTCTCCCGATATCCGTCACCGTCCACATCCTGATAGCCGGCTTTATCAAGGAGCCGCTTCGCCTTTTCCGGATCATATACATACCCTTTCAGCTGAGTGTTTTGATATGCCGTATGCCTTGGTGTTATGACTGTGGTTGCAAGAAAACGCAGCCCATGATATAAATGCTCTGCAATGGCCTGATTATCCACCGCATATCCGATTGCCTGACGAAGCCTTACATCCGCCAGCTTTGCATCCGGGTTATAGATATTTTCATTCTTCTTTGCATCCCATTTTCCTAATTTAAAGCCGGTATAGCTAAACGCTGTCTGTATCTGCCCAAGGTACTTGTAATTTGCCGGCTCCATATAATACTGGTATTGCTGTGTTGAAAATTCTGCTATATCAAATTTGCCTTCCTTCATGGCTGCCGGTACCAATTCAGGCTTTACAACAGTGACTATCACGCCATCCAGCTTAGGTTTTCCTCTCCAGTAGCCACTAAATCCCTCGAATTCCACCGATTCACCCGGCACAATATTCTTCACCTTAAAGGGTCCAAAGCCAATGGGATAACTGCGTGTTTTCCCATCTGCAGCCATATCCTTAACCGCAATATCCCCATAGTAATGTCTTGGAATCGGATTGGTCCAGAAGCCTCCGGCAAGAATGGAAGGATAGAACTCTTTAAAATGTATCACCAGGGCCATCCCATCCTCCGATAGCTTTAGACCCGATATTGTATCAGCTTTACCGGAATGGTACTCCTCCACCCCGATGACATTCGCAAAGGTTTCATTAAAACGGAAGCCCCCATAATCCTTATTACAAATCACCTCATAAGCAAATACCAAATCATCTAAAGTGACCGGTTTCCCATCCTGCCACTTAACACCGGCCCTCATATGCAGGGTCACCGTCTTTTCCTTAACATTATAATCATAGGTAGCAGCCCCATCCTGGTCAGCGATAAAATTTTCATCAAAGCTGAGCAGGCTTTCGGAAAACCAACCAAGGAGTTGGGCATCGTAATTATCCTCATAAAAGCAGGGGTTCAAAACCCCGGTGAAGGCGGAGCTGGAGACGAGGGCAACCTTTAGGGTTCCACCTTCTATGCTGGGATTAGGGTTTATGGCTATCGTGGGGAATCTGGAGGCCGCCTCTGCTGCGGAGCTAACACTTTTCTCTGACGGAGCCGCCGCTTTCTCTTTAGTTTTCCTTGCTGAGGCTGCGGTGGGCTGCTGCCTGTTCGAAGCATTCTCAATATTCTTTGTACACCCGCTCAAAGAAGCGGCTATTAGTATGAATGCCGTTATTCGTGCCAATCGCTTTTTCATTCTCATGCCGCTCTCTCCCCTCCCTATTCTATGCCACTCTTTGCTTTGAATCAGCAGCCCGCTTGATTGCCTGGCCTACGAAATTAATACATAGCATCATTACAAAAATTAACAAGGAGGCAGGCAGCCATTGCCACCATCTCCTTTGCATGTTCTCCGGGATTGCCGCATAACCGATTAAGGTTCCCAGACTCGGCGTATCAAAGGGCAGGCCAAAGCCCAGAAAGGTCAGCCCTGTTTCCAATCCCATATTGCCGGCCAGATTTAAGGTTAAATTTACGATTATCAGTGAGCTGATATTGGGCAGCACTTCACGGAACATAATGATAAGATTACTGGTCCCCAAGGTTTTTGATGCCTGGACATAATCCAGGCTGCTCTGCTGTAAGGTTTTTGCCCTGACTAACCTGGCATCACCGATCCAGCTAAAGAGCGTAATAATCATAATAAAGGTCGTCACATTATAATTTGGTATCAGTGAAACAAGTACGATGATAAACATAAGCCTTGGCAGCATAGAGATAAAGTCCAGCACGCGCATAATTGCATGATCCACTTTTCCCCCATAAAAGCCTGCGCACAATCCAACCAGTATCCCTGTCATGCCTCCCAGCAGCGTTACGCCAAAAGCTATGAGGAAGGAATTTCTTGCCCCAAGTAAGAGCTGAGGCAGCATATCGCGGCCTGAAGCATCCGTGCCCAGCAGATACTGGGCTGACGGTGCCAGGTTCAGCCTTGCAAGATTAATCCTCATAGAATCCGGTGTGCTGACAAAGGCCGCACCCAGGAATACGATAATTAAAATCGCAATCAGCATATGCAGGGATATGAGGGCAGGTCTATCCTCCATCAATTCTTTCCCAATCAGCTCCAGGAAGGAGGACTTTTCTTTCTCTTTTTCCATGGGGTCAGCGCTCCCTTTCTATTTTATTCTGATTCTGGGATCAACAACCGTCATAATAATATCGGACAGAAGTGTACCTAACACCGTTAATACTGCAAATAGTATAATCAAAGCATTAACTACCGCATAATCTCTTCTTAGGATGGATTCGATAAACAGCCTGCCCATGCCCGGATAGGAAAATATATATTCAATAAAAATGGAACCGCCCAGCAGAAAAGCAATATCATAACCCATAAAGCTGGCAACCGGAAGCAGGGCATTCCGAAAGATATGCCTGGAAAAAATCTTCTTTTCCGGAACCCCTTTCGCACGGGCTGTTACCACGAAATCGGAATTCTTGTAATCAATAATTTCATTTCTAAGAAATTGTATGGTGCCGGTGGTATACAACAGGCCTCCCGTCAGGGCAGGAAGCATCATATGGTATAGCTTATCCCTATAATACGGCAGTGTCCCTACGGTATACGCCACATCAACACTGCCCCCCATGGGGAACCAATGAAGCTTAAAGGCAAATACAAATATGTTAATCAGGCTGAAGACAACCGTAGGCATCGCCAGTGCGACAAAGGTATAAAAAACAATTGCCTTATCTAGAAATTTATTCTGGTACCGTCCTGAGATGATGCCTAACAGGATACCGATGCTATAGGAGATGGCCATGGTCATAAGTGCCAGCCAGAAGGTATTGCCGGCCCGCTGGCCGATTAATTGGAGCACAGGAAGCTTATATGCTGTGCTTTCACCCAGATCCCCATGCAAAGCATTTTGTACCCATCTGCCATATTTCACATACCAGGGATCATAATATCCCCACTGACGGCGCAGCTCCTCCAGCCTGGCAGGTGAAACGCTTGGATCAATTTTGCCCGTAAGAGCGTCACCCGGCATAAAATTAGCAAGCAAAAAGATTAGCAGGCTTAGGATTATGACCTGTGGAACCAGTATTAACACCCTTTTTATAATTGTTTTCCACATACCTTTTTCTCACTTTCTATCGTAAGCACTCATGGCAACGCCACAAAATGATCGTCCCTTACTTTCTTCAAGTCATAAACCCGGTTATCCTTTGTATAGTACTGGCCATGCTTTAAATCATACTCCCTCGCCACATTTTCCCTTATGTCCTTCATCTCTTTACGTCTGCCGGGATCCGCATTCGGTATGGCAGCGATGAGCCGCCTGGTATAGATATGCATCGGCTGCCCGTAGATTTGTTTTCTACTGCCCATCTCAACAAAACGGCCTTTATGCATAATCGCTATCTTGGAACACATATGCTCAACCACACCAAGGTCATGGCTGATAAACAGGAAGGCAAGGTTAAATTGCTGCTGGATATCCTTCATAAAATTTAATACCTGCGCCTGCACGGACAAATCCAGGGCTGAAACCGGTTCATCCGCAATAATCAGCTTAGGCTTTAAGGCCATGGCCCTAGCAATCCCAATCCTCTGCCTCTGCCCGCCGGAAAATTCATGGGGATACTTTAAAGCATTTTCCGGTGACAGTCCCACAATAGCCAGTAATTCCTCTACCTTTTTCCGTTCCTGCTTCTGAGTCAGGTGTTCAAAATTACGGAGAGGCTCTGCCACGATATCCAAGACCCTTTTTTTAGGATTTAAGGAGGAATAGACGTCCTGGAATATCATCTGTACTCCCCTTCGGTAGGGGGAGTGGTTCCTTCCCACGTATTTCGTAATATCCTCACCCTGAAAACGGATCTGTCCCTGGGTAATCTGTGCCAATCCGATGACTGCCTTGCCGGTGGTGCTTTTTCCGGAGCCTGATTCCCCCACCAGACCTAAGGTTTCGCCTTCCTCAACCGCAAAGGATATTCCATCCACCGCTTTGACATAATCCTGGATCCGCCCCAGAATACCACCCCTGACCGGATAATATACCTTTAAATCCTCCACCTCGAGTAATGACACGCTTCCTCCCCCCTCCCTTTAATACCAGATGAACCTGCAGGATCCCTTTGCCGCAGGTAAAAGTTTTTATAGCAGGAGCATAACACAACATGATCTTCCTTTACTCTATGATACCGGGGGACTGCCTCATGATAGGAATCGGGAATCCAGGGAATACGGGGAGCGAAGCGGCAGCCCTGCCGTTCTATGTTTACAAGAGAAGGAACCATTCCCTCAATCACCGGCAGACGCTTATCACCTCTGCCGCCTGCCTGGGAATTGGGCATAGACGCAAACAGGGATCTGGTATAGGGATGCAAGGGATTCGTAAAGATTTCTTTCACAGCTGCAATTTCCACCAGCTGTCCCGCATACATGACGGCTACCCTATCCGCCATTTCTGCAACTACCCCAAGATCATGGGTGATTAATATAATTCCTGACTTTATTTCCTTCCTAAGCTTCCCCAGCAAATCAAGTATCTGAGCCTGGATCGTAACATCCAGGGCTGTCGTCGGTTCATCAGCTATCACAAGGGAGGGCTTGCAGGATAAGGCCATTGCGATCATTGCCCTCTGCCTCATCCCCCCGGACAGCTCGTGGGGAAACTGGTTATAGGTAAGCACGGGGGATTGCATGCCCACCTCTTCTAAAAGCTCCAAGGCACGCTTTTTCCTATTCCGGCTGTTCATGGAGGTATGGTAGGACAAAGCCTCTTCTATCTGCGCCCCGATCTTCATCAGCGGGTTTAATGCCGTCAGAGGGTCTTGAAAAATCATCCCTATGTCCCTTCCCCTGATTTCATTTAATTCCTCTGCACCTAGGGTTAATAAATCCTTCCCTTTAAAATAAATATTACCTTCCACTTTCGTATGTGCTTTATTATGTAAGTTTAAAACAGAAAGAGCCAGAGCGCTTTTTCCGCAGCCTGACTCACCTACTATGGCAAAAACCTCGTTTTCATTAATCCGAAGGGATACGTCATCCACAGCCGCGTAATAATGCCCATTCATGCAAAATGAAGTAACAAGATTACTGATCCGCAGCAGCTCTTTTCCGGCCATGCTATCCTTCCCCTCTTCCAGTCGTCCTAATAACCATATATTTTTATTTCCGCATAAATATGACCATCTGATGTGAAATTCATATTTATTTTATGGAACCTTTTGAACATTAGTTAAATTTTTGTGAAAATAAATCCGGCAAAGTCATATACTTATTACAAAGACGTCACTGAGGTTGCTTATGGAGATATATGTGGTTCAGCAAGGGGATACCATAGATTCGATTGCCTCTGGATTTGGTGTATCAGTTGAAAGACTAATAATAGATAACGGAATAGATGCGTCTGACGGGCTTGTAGTTGGCCAAACCCTGGTCATTACACATCCCACCCAGACCTATATTGTTGAGGAAGGGGATACCTTGGGCAGTATTGCAGAGGCTTTTCAGGTAACCGTAATGCAGCTGTTGAGAAATAATCCCTATCTTGCTAACCGGGAATATCTCTACCCCGGTGAAACTTTAGTTATCAGTTTTGATAATAATCAGGGAAGCTTATTGGTAGATGGTTACGCCTATTCCTTCATCGACGATTCTATCCTAAGAATGACACTACCCTATCTGACCAGTCTGCTTATCCTAAATTACCGCACCACCGGAAATGGCGGATTTATCGGAGACGACCAGGACATATCAGTTATACGGACCGCCAAATTATATGAAGTCTCTCCCAGCTTTGTCATGACAGCATTTTCAGCTGCCGGAACGATTGATACCACTGTCATCCAGGATGTGCTGCTAAACCCGAGGATCCAGGAGATATTAATTGAAAACCTTCTTGAAATCATAAAAGAAAAAGGCTATGATTCCGTTAATATGGCCTTCCAGCTTATTACCACCGATAATCAGCAGTATTATTTGGGCTTTATAGAAAGGGTTAGCCTCCGTCTGCACGCAGAAGGGTATCCTGTATATTTAACAATCAATCCCGGATTATCCTTTAATGGAAAAGAGATAACCTTTGAAAGGCTAAATTATTCCGAATTCAGCCGTTTAACGGACGGGATACTTTTTCTGTCCTATGATTGGGGCTCCATACAACGGCCGCCGACTCCATTTTCCATCATAACAGCCACGGCTTTACTTGATTACATTGTAGGGCAGGTTCCTCTTGATAAGATCCGGATAGAGATCCCTACCCTTGGCTATGACTGGAAATTACCCTATGTGCCCGGTGTATCAAGGGCTAATGCCCTTAATTTCCATTCCGTATTGGCCTTAGCCCGTGAAACAAATTCTGTCATTAATTATGATGAAACCATCCTTTCTGCTTATTTTCAATATACTGATTTTGATAACCTTCAGCATATTGTCTGGTTCAAGGATGCAAGAAGCATCGACTCCTCATTAAAAATCCTGAAGAATTACGGTATCAGGGGCATCGGCATCTGGAATATCATGCACTATTTTGAGCAGCTATGGCTGGTGGTCAATACCCAGTATGAAATCGAAAAGATATGAGGTACAAACCATAAAAAGTATGAAGAATATAACATCCCATATCATATATTAGTACAAATATATAACTGAGGTTGATTATGCAGATATATGTGGTCCAGCAAGGAGATACCATAGATTTGATAGCCAATAGATTTGGCATATCGATTGAAAGGTTAATCATAGATAATGGAATAAAGGAGCCCAGCAGTCTTGTAGTAGGCCAATCCCTGGTTATTGCTTTTCCCGAAATGACCTATACCGTACAGGAAGGGGATACCTTGGCAGGTATTGCAAGTCATTTTAATATAACTGTCATGCAGCTGCTGAGGTACAATCCATATCTTGCAAACAGAAAATATATTTACCCCGGCGAAACCTTAGTCATCAGCTATGCGAACGACAACGGAAGCCTTTTAAGTATCGGCTATACCTATTCCTTCATCAGTGATGGGATTCTTAAGATGACCTTACCAAATCTTACACAGCTGTTCGTGTTAAATTACCGGGTAGCCGATCACGGTGAGTTTGGCGGGAGTGATCAGGATATATCTGCAATCCAGATTGCAAAATCCTTTGAAACGGAAGCGATTTTAATTGTTACGGGGCACTCCAGCTCGGGGGAGATCGATGTAGAAATGGTATATAAACTGCTGCTAAGCCAGCAGATCCAGGATAAGCTTATTGAAAATCTTCTTAACATCCTAAAAACGAAGGGTTACAATGGGGTAGATATGACCTTTCAATTAATTAATGCAACTAATCAGCAGCTTTATTTAAACTTTTTAACCAGGGTATCGGATAAATTACGTCCTGAGGGCTATTCCGTATTCTTAACCATTAACCCGGGACTAAGCTTTGATGGAAATGAGGTTACCTTCGAAAAAATTGATTATTCCGGCTTTAGTAAGGTTTCCGACGGAATACTATTTTTAGCCTATGATTGGGGATCCATACGGCGGCCTCCCACCCAATTCTCCATCTTTACGGCTCCTCTCCTGCTAGATTATATTACAGCACAGGTTCCTCTTGACAAGATCCGGATTGCCATACCAACCCTGGGTTATGATTGGCCATTACCCTATATAGACGGAAAATCACAGGCCAATGTCCTTAATTTTGATTCCGTCCTGTCCTTAGCCCGCCAGATGAATGCCGTCATTCATTTTGATGAGGCCTGCCTGTCCGCATATTTTGAATATACTAGCTTTAATGATGTTAAGCATATCGTCTGGTTCAAGGATGCGAGAAGTATAGATGCTTCATTGAAAATCCTTAAAAAATATGGGATTTCCGGGATAGGTGTATGGAATATTATGTATTATTTTAATCAGATGTGGTTGGTGATTAATTCGCAGTATCAGATTGAGAAGATGTAAGGAAATAGTTGAAAAGTAAGCTTGCTTAAATTAGCCTTTATAAAAAATCCCACACTGCCTGATAATCAGCCAAAGCAGTGTGGGATTATCGATTTCATGGATGTAAAAAGAGTACAGTGACAAATCAAAGATACCCATGCTATAATGTAGAATCATAAAGCAGGAATTTTATGAAAAGAGGTGAAATCATGGAAAAATTAACACTGACATTCTCAGGAATCTATAAAAAAATAAAATTTCCTATCTTTTCTGAAAAAATCAGCAATGGAGACCAAACAATCGAACGGGTTAAGCTTTATAGCAAAAACCAGAAGCAGATGGAGCATGACATATTATACATTGGCATGGTGAAGGAATTTGCTGCGGATAACATAACCGGTATCAATATTCTCTTGTGTGCAGAAAGCGTACCGGAATGTGAGGTCGCAATACCGGAAAACTCCAATGTTATTATTCTGCAAAGCGATAACATTGCAGAAGTGCTCAGTGATGTCCAGGATATTATCTATGATTTTCATAAACGGTTTCCAGACAATGAGGAGCTTTTGAAGACTATTTTAGAAAATGACAGTGTACAAGCCGTAGTCAATAAATGCTACAGCATATTACAAAATCCCATTGTCATAGTAGACTCCAGCTTTAAACTTCTGGCATGGACGAGTGATAAATGCGTGAAAGATTCCTACTGGAATGAGCTGATGCAGGATGGATATCCCTCCCTTAGTTCCATCCTTGCCCTCCAAAAAGCCAATGGTTATAAAGAATTTATCCACCCCACTATTGTAAATACGGAAAATCCGGAGGATATGCGTAAAATAATGACCCGGATACAGGATAGAAATACGATCCTGGGGTATTTTAGTATTTTGGAGGTAAACCGGGAATTTCAGGAATCCGATCTGGAGCTCGTACAGCTAATTGCTAAAATAATGGCAAAAATGCTGCTTTACCGGAATGTAGAAAACAATAAATGCGATAACGACCGGTATGAGCAATTGTTAATTGATATTTTGGATCACAAGCTGAAAAGCGAAAAACAGATTAAGGAAAGGCTGCCCTATCTTAAATGGAATTTTGCAGATAAATATTGCTTATTAACCATTGATCTGTCAGATAAGGATAATTTTGATACCCTTAGCTGCTATTTTAAGGGTGCTGTCAAAAAACTTTATCCTTCCAGCAATATGCTGATTTATAACGGGCATATTTTAATTATAGACGGGATAGGCCAGAATCTGCTGCAGCCGGAAGAATCCTATCTGGAACCGATCAGGAAGCTGCTAAAGAAAAGCGGTCTTTATTGCGGGCTGAGCAACTGCTTTACCAATATTGCACAGCTTGATATGTATTATAAACAGTCATTGCTGGCCATCGAGCTGGGAAGCACAATGGGAAAGGCGGACGCAGAGATTCACGCCTATAGTGATTACGCCAGGATGTATATGATCCAGATCTGTAAAAAACATGAGGATCTCCGGTATTTCTATCATCCGGCCATCCTCCAGCTGCAGGAATATGATGTCTTGAAAGGTACCCACTATATTGAAACCCTGGAAGCATTTTTAAGGTATAACAAGAATTCATACGCAGCTGCGGAAGCTATTTATGTTCATCGCAACACTATGATTTACCGGATCAATAAAATCAAGGAGATAACAGGACTAGACTTTGAGGACAAAGAACTCGTAGACCTGATGATGTCACTTGAAATTCTAAAATATGAGAAAAACATGAAGTGAATTTTATATCGAATATCGGGCAGGAGGCAGCTGGAAGAATCAGCTGCCTCCTTTCTATGTCTCACACCGGATTTCTTTTGCAGTTTTGTACTATTTGCACAAAACCAAATTTAAAAAATGTAAAGCGGGTACATTGTGTTATACGCAGGTTACGGATATAATAATGCCTATCATATTTAACATATATATATTATATGTTTATAGAGCGATGAAAATGGTACCAAGCAGGGAGCATTCAAGGAAATAGGAAGCAGGAGATTCATTACAGCATAAGAAATGTGCAAAGGAACGTGTTATTCGGAAGGAGAACAGTATGGTTCAGCTTAATAAGGAGCATTTTATGGATTTCATTTCTAATAAGAATGAACTTCTGTTGGTGGAGTTCTATAAGAATGCTTGTCCTCACTGCAACAAGTTGCATAACGAGTTAAGTACGCTGGAAGGTGAGACCAATCAAAGGGTTCTCTTTGGAAGAGTAAATGCACCGGAAGAATTTGAACTATCAGACAAATATGATATTAACGTCCTTCCAACATTGCTGTATTTCATCCGGGGTGAAGTGAAGGAGCGGTTAGAGGGATATTATTCTT
>JARKQP010000237.1 GCA_029974875.1 Mobilitalea sp. | reverse complement strand
GAGTGGAAGATGATGGGATACCGTGACTATGTATTAGGGTTGGAGCCGGGCAACTGCTATCCGGACGGCAGGGATGTTATGCGCAGGGAAGGAAGGCTTAAGTTTGCAGAACCCGGAGAAAGCCTGGAATATAGTCTTCGGATCGAAATGATGGATGAAATGACAGAAAGAATTAGACGATAAATTAAAAGGGTTGAGTCCGCTTAATTATTAATATCTAACTTTTGGGGTAAGATCAATAGGTCTAATATAATGACTATTTATTTGTGGATTGTTACATCGGAGAGTGTTATGTTAAGAAATGGAAGGAAGTGAGAGCTAATATGAAATCAGAGCTAGAGCTGAAAAAAGAGATTCTTGAGACGGGTAAGCGTCTGTATGCAAAAGGACTGCTGGCTTCCACCGACGGGAGTATATCAGTCCAGGTCAATGAAAAAGAATTTTTGTGTACGGCAACGGGAACAAATAAAGGATTTATGCCCCTGGGTTCTGTCTGTCTGGTAGATCTGGAGGGGAATAACAAGTCTGCTAATGGATACAGGGTTACCTCCGCAGTCAAAACACATCTGCTGATTCACAAAGAAAGACCACGGATGCAAGCAGTGATCCATGCATATCCGATAAATGCAACAACCTTTGCTAATGCGGGAATTCCATTAACAAGGGGAGCATCCCTGGAAGCTATTAATTGCACCGGTTGTATCCCGTATATTGAAAAGGGGCTGGCAAATACAGAGGAAGAGATCAAACATTTAACGGAAGCAATTCGGTATTTTGATGCAGTCCTATGTGGGGACATTGGTGTATTGGCATTTGGAGAGACCCTGGAGGCAGCTTATAATAAACTGGAGTCCGTAGAACTATATGCAGCCACAATGGCACGGAGCAAAGAACTGGGGCTGGGTCAGAACCTAAATGATACTAAGGAAAGAGAGCTTTTTAACAAAAGAGTAAAGTACGGCTTTACAAAAAAGCATCCTTCCAAGGTCTGTCTGCGGATAAGGGAAGGAAAGCCTGGCTGCTATTCCTGTGGCAATGAATCACAAGCCCAGGCCAGTCAATGGGAAAGCAAGGAATTCATTGAAGCTATCCGTAAAAAAGTAATAGAGCAGATGCAAGGTTAATGGGATGCTGTTAAATTATATCGAAAGAAAAGGATGATTCTATGTTAGTTACGTTGAAAGAAATACTATGCCTTGCGGAAGCAAGAAACATTGCCGTCGGCTCCTTCAATACCCCGAATTTGGAAAGCATTATGGCGGTCATTGATGCGGCGGAGGAGTTGGATGTACCTGTCATTATCATGCATGCAGAGGTGCATGAATCCATCATGCCAATTTCCATCATTGGGCCTATTATGATTGAACGTGCGAAGGCGGCAAAGGTTCCTGTGTGTGTACATCTGGACCACGGCGAGAGCCTGGAATATGTGAATAAAGCCTTGAGCCTTGGATTTACCTCTGTTATGTACGATGGATCCGCCCTTGACTACAGCATCAACGTTGCAAATACAAAAATGGTCGTGGGAATGGCAAAAAGAATGGGTGCTTCTGTGGAAGCGGAGATTGGAACCTTGGGAAAACGGGAATTGGGCTACAAAACTGAGAGTAGCGAACCTGAGCCGGAGCAGGTGTATACAGACCCGGAGGATGCAAAGCGGTTCGTAGAGGCCACCGGCATTGATGCTCTGGCATGCTCCTTTGGAACAGCCCATGGATTGTATTTACAAAAGCCTAAGCTGGATTTTACAGTTTTAGATAACGTGAGGGCAAAGGTGAAGCTCCCCATAGTTATGCACGGCGGCTCCGGAGTAAGTGATGAAGACTACCGCATTGTAATATCAAAGGGTGTACGTAAGATCAATTACTATACTTATATGGCCAAGGCAGGCGGTGAAAAGATCAAGGAAAAATTCGATCTGAAGATGTTCCCCTTAACATATGAGGGAACCAACTACCATTGCTATTATTCCATTGTATCGGAGGAGAAGGATGCCCCGGTTTATTATCACGACATTGTGGAATGGGGATACCTGGCGATGAAGAATAATGTAAGGAAGGCATTGGCCGTATTTTCTAATAAGTAAAAGATTACAAACAGACGTGCAGGTTGAAATTTCAACCTGCGCGTCTGTTTGTGTCCTTACGCAATATCTGTAAATATTCATCATAGGCAAAGGTTTGATTACAGGAATAATCCAGTACCCCTTTCTATCGCTTTCTAGGAAATGAAAAGAAAATTCAAATTCACCCAATAGCCCATCCTTCGGCCTTTTCACGGATGTTGATGAAGCGCCGGTAAAGTCCCTCCTGCTCCATTAGCTGGGCATGTATACCCTTCTGAGTAACCCCGCCATCGTCAATGACCAGGATCTGGTCCGCATTTTCAATGGTCGCAAGCCTGTGGGCAATCACGATAATCGTTTTGCCGTGGGTCAGGTTGCTGATGGCCTGCTGGATTAAGTGCTCATTTTCCGGGTCTATGCTGGCGGTGGCTTCATCCAGAATCACGATGGGAGCATTTTTCAGCATGGCCCGGGCGATGGAGATACGCTGCTTTTCGCCGCCGGATAAGGTGGAGCCCCCCTCTCCGACGATGGTGTCGTACCCTTTGGGGAGCGCCATAATAAAATCGTGGCACCGGGCGGCCTTGGCTGCGGCAATCATGGCTGTCTGTGATGCCTTTGGATCGCCAAACAGGATATTGTTTTGGATGCTGTCATGGAACAGATAAACATTCTGGAATACCATGCTGATGTGCCGGAGCAGGGAGTCACAGGTAAATTCCTTGATGTTTCTGCCGCCTACTGTAATTTCACCTTTTTGTATATCATAAAATCTGGCGAGAAGGCTGCATATGGTTGTTTTTCCGCTGCCGGAGGGGCCTACAATGGCGGTGGTCGTGTTTTGCGGTATCTGGAACGATACATTTTTTAAGACCTCCCGGCTGTCGTATCCAAAGGATACCTCCTTAAATGCGATGTCATAATGGTCAATCGTAATTTCTTTTCCATCCTTATCAATAAACTCCGCAGCTTCAATATTTTGCAGCTTACCATGAATGGCATCGAGCATTTCCAGAATATGCAGAGAATTGTTCGTGGTTTCGATGGAATTGAACATAATAAAGCTATACACAATCATCATGATCGCCATGGGGAGCTCCAGCCTGGAGCTTACGGCAGAGAGAGCCGTAATCAGCATAATGGCGCTGGTTCCCAGATAGAGCCCCAGCCTGTGCAGCGCGTCATAGGGCGCATAATTCTTCTCCATTTTTATGTTGATATCCTTGGATTTTCTGTATGCCCGAAAAAGTCCGGCGGAGGCTGCCCCTGCCTGCTTGAAGGATTTTACAACGGCCATTCCTCTGACATACTGCACGATTTCATCCGCCATTTCATTGATGCTTTCCTGACGTACCGGAGAATTCTTCCGGCTTTGCCGCCCGATCATCTGCAAGCCCACGAATGAAATGGCAATTGCCACAATAGCCGCAAAGGCAATCAGGGGAGAAAGGGTAAACAGAAACAGGATGGTAATGAGCAGAAAAATATAACTGTCTACAATACTGTTGATGACATTCATCGTCTGCATCTCAAAAAAGGCAAGGTCTGTCGTTACTGCCGTATTCAGATCCCCTGTATTGTTTTTTTGCAGAAAGCCGAGGGATACCCTTTTTAGAATGTCCCCGATTTTCAGCCGCTGTTCTGCGGTCACCTCATGGGCGATGCTGTCCTGCCTTGTCGCCCGGAAATAACCGAAGAGCCACCGGATTAAAATGGAACCGACGATAACGCCGGTCAGCAGAAGGACGTAGCCCCGGTCCAGCCTTACAGCGCCATTCATATCATCCAAAATTATCCGGATCGTATAAGCTCCGCAAATCACGGGGACGGCGCCCAGTATGTTGCTGATGAGTGAGAATAAAATGCCCGCGTACAGCCTGCCCTTATACCTGCCCATCATACGAAATAGATTTCCAAGTATCCTGATCATGCCATAACCTCCTTACTGCTTGTATTTACAGACCATTTTTTCGCTCCGATATGGGCCTGCCACATATCATAGTAAAGCTGGCTTTTTTGAAGCAGCTCTTCATGTGTGCCAATTTGCTCGACCCTTCCCCGGTTGACCAGCAGGATATTGTCGGCGTTCTTTATGGTAGAGAGGCGGTGGGCAATGACCAGCAGTGTCTTTCCCTTGGTCAGCTCGGAGATTGCCTCCTGTATCCTTGCTTCATTCTCCGGGTCAGTGAAGGAGGTGGCCTCATCCAAAATGATAATCGGGGCATTTTTTAATATGGCGCGGGCTATGGTAATTCTTTGCCGTTCCCCGCCGGAAAGCTTGTCGCCGGCTTCCCCCGCCATGGACTGGTAGCCCTTTTCCAGCTTGCCGATAAACTCGTCGCATTGGGCCTTTTGTGCAGCTTCCAGCACCTGTGCGTCCGTCGCTTCCGGATTTCCCAACCGGATGTTTTCCATAATGGAGCAGTTAAACAGAAAATTATCCTGCGTGACAAAGCTTACCTCATCCGCAAGCTGCGATAAAGGAATTTCCCGGATATTGACGCTGCCAATGGTTATGGCTCCGGCTGTGGTATCCCAAAAACGTGCGATCAGCCTTGCCAGTGTGGATTTTCCTCCGCCGGAGGGACCTACCACCGCGCTGAAGGACTTTTCAGGTATGGTCAGGCTGATGTCATGCAGGACATCCTCGCTGCCGGTATAAGAGAAGGTCACATGCTCCATGCGGATATCGTGTTTTTTAATTGGCTTTTCCTGGGAAGTCTGGGGCAGCTCCCCGATATCAAAGGTTTTATCGATGGAGTTTACGGAGTATTGGATCAATTTGATCTGATTAAAAAATAGGATAAAGCGTCCCAGGCTGCTGACAAGCCCCATGGAAAGCAGCATGGCCATGGTAATATTTGTGAGGGTGGCGCTGCCCGAAAGGTACATAAGCGTCCCGACGGGAAGCACGCCAAGCAGAGTGGAGGGCAAAATGACTGAGCCCAGGGTTGTGTATTTCCATGTGGATTTATACCAGTCCAGCGTGGTCTTTTTGAAGCTCTCCACTGCCCTGCGGTATTTTTCATAAGAGGAAGTGGACTGGTTGAACGCCTTCACCACTTCAATTCCCTCCACATATTCCACAACAGCATTGTTCATGTACTCATTGGATTCCATATATTTCGCGTAGGTTTTATTGTAGCCTCCGAGCATGATGCCGTAAGGGATCATAGCAAGAGGGACAGTAATCAGCGATGCCAGGGCAAGCCGGAAATCAATCATACACAGATAAGCAAACACCGCAGCCGGCAAGACAAGGGCCGCCGCCCCCTCCGGTATGACATGGGCCAGGGGGATTTCTATGGTTTCCACCTGATCTACCACAATGCTCTTTACCTTACCGGCAGACAGCTCCTGTGTGATGCCCAGCGGAGCCATGAGCAGCTTATCCGCAATTTTCTTGCGCATGATCTCAAGAATCGTATAGGCGGATACGTGGGACAGGGTCGTGGATATGGCGTGGAACACCACCTTTACCAGGAATCCCAAAAGGCATATCAGGCTCCAGTAAATAATGGCATCGGAGGTTGCCGAGTTATCAAAAAATAACACGATAACATGATAAGCCGATACAAAAGGAAGGATGCTCCCGGCTACCGAGATAAGGGCGCAAAGCACGGACAGCAACAGCTTTCCCTTGCATGGCTTGGCATAGGACATAATACTTCCCATAACGCTGTTTCTTTTCATCTATTCTCCTCCTTGATTTAAAATTTCATGGATTTTATGTACATTCTCCACTTTTGGTTAGATAATACTAACCCATTGTTAAAAATTTAGGGGCTTTTGGCCCCCTGCATAAGGTTAAAGCCCCAAAACTGCCTGCCAGTTAAAGAATTTAGTAATGATACTGCAATGTTGTAGCGCTTTTTCTTTTGGAAAGTCATGTATGATTGTTTCAAATAAGGTAGACCAATAGGCTGTTAGAAGGATATGGAGCTCATCCTCGTCAATTTGGGTTATTGTATGCCCGTATAAAAATGCTTTTTCTATAAAGGCATGGGTGTGTTTTGTATTTTTACTTATAAAATCATTTAAAAAAGTTGAGTATTCGGAGCCCTCTGAGCAGCACAAAAGAAGCTTAAAGCCGTCGTATCTGGCATAAAGGAACTCAATCCACCTTTTGTGGGTTTCTTCCGACATGTCCCACACCAATTGCATTTCTTCCCGTTTCAGGTGTTCATAATTATTCTCTTCAACGGATTCACTCAGTACGTGGATATCCTTTATCGTAGGCTCCAGTACGGCTGCAAATAATTTCTCCTTTCCTGAAAACCTCTTATACAAAGCACCGGTTGTGACACCAGCTTTTTGGCATATTTCACGTAATGAAGCATTGGCAAAGCCTTTCTGCAAAAATTCCTCCTTTGCACTTTCCAGTATTTTTGGATCAATGCTGCTGTCAGGCAATGACATAAATCTACCTCCTTTATTGGTAACATAGTTATCGATAACAACGTTATCAGTATAATACTATTTTTTTCCTATGTCAATAGAATCGTTTGAAAATAGATAAACGGGCAAAAAGTAAAAGGCAAGCCGGATGTAGAATAGAGTAAATGACAAGTGAGGTACCGGTATGGTATAATCAATTCGTCAAAGAATCACATATTCGTAAGATGGGACGTGTTGTTATGAAAATGAGGGTTAAGCTTTTGGTCTTTTGCCTGGCAAGCACCATACTGGCACTGTTATTGCAGACAATACTTTTTCAAAAGGCTTCTTCCAATATGATATATACCCAGGAAAAGGAGCAGAGTAACAGCTCCCTGCGGAATATGCAAAATGAGGTCTTCACCTTTATCAAATCTATTGAAAGTAACCTGATCGAAATCTACAACGAAGACGATTTCCAACGGGGATTAAAGACCGGCGCCTCCATCCAGGCCCTAAGGGAGGATTATTACCGCCTGGCCTACACCATTGCTACCAGAAAGTTTGATACCACGGATGGGGTAGTAGCCCTTTATATTTATAATATTAAGGACGAGAACATTAGCACGTACCGCAGGGCAGTTACGCCAAAGCACAATTACCCGACGGATATTTACGGGGATAAGCTCCAGTATAATTCCCAGAGGGTCATCGATTATGTTAACTCCGATAATACTACAATGCTGATTTCCGGCTATTATAACGTGCACCGGAATACGGACATTGTGCGCTTCGTGCTTAAGATCTACGATAATACCAATACAAAGAATAAGATAGGCTACATCGTATGCGATATTGACAGCAAGGTCGTAAGGAGCATCATGTCAAAATACTATGACAAGAACGAAATGCTGGTATGGCTCCAGCCCATGGGGGACAGGCCGCTGGCCTCTGTAGGTAAGCTGGAAAGGACGGACCAGGGCTATTATGATGAGGTAATGAACCAGATTGAAGAGGGTACCATCATAGCCTCCTCAGACCTGGGAAAAAATATGCCGATCCTGTTCCAGGTAGAGCAGGATAAATATAATCTGACAGCCTTTTCCATGATGCCCCAGGCTCTGCTGGAGCAAAACCAGAAGGCGTTAACCCGGAACCTGATCTTTATTGTAGCAATCACAAGTATCCTGATTACCCTGGTCTCCATCTTCATTTCCAAAAGCATCACCAGACCCCTGGAGCACCTGACAGAAACAATAGCCAAAATCAGGTCCGGTAATACAAACCAGAGAGTTGAGAATAATAAAAAGGATGAGATCGGTAAGCTGGGAGAGGATTTCAATGAAATGCTGGATGAAATTGAGCGTCTGATCAGCCATGAGTATGAAACGAAGCTTTTGCTAAACCAGGCAGAATATAAAGCGCTGCAGGCTCAGATCAATCCCCATTTCCTATATAATACCCTGGACACCATGAGCAGCATCGCAAGCATACAAAACTGCTCCGTTGTCAGTGATTTATGCCAGTCCCTGGCGAATATTTTCCGTTATAGCCTGGATTTTAAGCATCCTTACTCCATTGTTGCAAAGGAGATTATCCACCTTAAAAACTATATCTATGTGATGAATGTCCGGATGGGTGACGGGGTGGAATATATCTTTGATATCGAGGAGGAGGTCCTGCAGGACTCGGTTCCAAGAATATCCATACAGCCCATTGTTGAAAATGCATTAAAGCATGGCCTTAGGAATAAAAGGGGAGAGAAGAGGATTCATATAAAAACCTATGCAAAGGACGGAAAGCTCCATATTGTCGTTAGTGATAACGGGGTGGGAATGAACGCCGGGGAGATGAATAAAAAGCTGGAAGAAAATGATGCAGATGCAACAGAGACCGGCAATTCCATTGGACTGTTTAATATCAATGCGAGGCTGAAAATGCTTTACGGGGAAGAATACGGGCTTTTCCTTGAGAGTGAACAGGGGGAAGGTACCAAGGTGTATTTAATTATTCCAAGATTACAGGTAGATGAGGTGGGGACATGGAAGAAATAACTTATAAAGTATTAATTGCAGATGATGAATATTGGACGAGGGAAAAATTGCGTACCATGATTGATTGGAAGCAATACAATATTGATTTCTTGGAGCCGGCGGTGGACGGTGAGGACGTATTGCACAAAATTGAAGAGTATATGCCGGACATTTTAATCACGGACATCAATATGCCCTTTATCGATGGGGTGGAGCTGGTTAAGCTCCTGAAGGAAAAATATCCGGATATCGTAGTATTTGTAATCAGCGGCTATGATGATTTTGACTTTGTAAAGAGCACCCTGTTAAACGGCGCCATTAATTACATGCTTAAGCCGGTGACCAAGATAGACCTGGTAAATACAATTTCAAAATCCATGGAGATCATCAGCAGCAAAAGGCAGGCATTAAAGGACCAGGAGGAACAGAAGCTCCAGGTGCTGAAGGCTTCCTCCTCCATGAAGGACAGGGAATTAAGCCTTCTGGTGGAGAAGGAGGAGACAGTCTATTCACCGACGGTGATGATGAGCAGCAATATTGATTTTGCCGGCTACAGCTTAATATTAATTAAGCTCCATAATCTCGGCGGGCTTGCACTCGAATTTGGCCATGACATCAACCTGTTATCCTATACCCTGAAAAAGGAGATCCAGGAGGTGACAGGCCTTGAAAACCTGTTGATCTTTAATTATGTATTCCGGTCAAATGAATTTATTATTCTCACGGAGCTGGAAAATGCGGGGATAAAAAAGATGGTCTTGGCCATCCGGAATTATTTTGCCAGGAAGACCCAGGCTCCTGTCAGTATCGTAGTCAGTGAGCACTCCTATTCCATTGAGAGCATCCATGCGGCATATGTCCAAAGTGTTTCCATGCTGATGACGAGGCGGTATCATCAGGACAGTGTTCTCTTGTTCTGTGATAAGAATAATCCTGAGCTGCAAAAGGGCGTGGTCAACCGTATGTCGGAGGAGCATGAGAATAATCTGAGAAACCTGTTAAGGAGCAAGAACCAGACCGGTGTGAAAAAGCTTATTTTTAAGACGGTCGGCCTGGGTAATTGTGATACCGGCGGCTGGAGCTTTCTAGAGGCGAAGCAGACCGTGAAAAGAATCTGTAATGTAATCATGGACTGTATTTCAGATAAGTGGACACACCAGGAGGTCATGGAGATGGAAAGCCTGATGGACCTGGCAAACCGCTCCGTGGAATACCTTAAGGTGGAGAGCCTGCAGGACATTATTGATGAAATGATTGATTATGCCATTGACTTCCAAAAGGGTGAAATCCCAGGTACCATGCGGGAGGTGGTCAAGGCTGTGGTAAGATATGTGGATACGAATTATTTTGAAGAGCTGACCCTGACATCCCTGTCCAAGCAATTTAATGTGGAGGGCTCCTATTTATCAAAAACGTTCCGGCAGGAAACAGGGGACAACCTTATGCTTTACATTGCTAAGAAGAGGGTTAATAAATCTAAGGAGCATATGGAGGATAAGAAGCTGAGCCTTACGGAGATTGCCTTCATGGTCGGCTATGATGATTATACCTATTTTAACCGGGTTTTCCGTAAAATGACGGGCATCAGCCCGAGCGAGTACCGCAATGGGTTAAACCGGAAAGGACAGGTGGCTGGTTCATGAGGAAAGGAATGCTTCTGTCCATAATTCTGGTCAGCCTGGTAATCATTATCTACCTGTTCCGGTATGAAGAAATATCCGGAACAGGTCATGGCAATGGCAAAAATGAGGTCATTGTATTAACCGTCCTGGCAGGACAATCAACGACGGATGCGGGCATTGAGGATATCATTGATGAGGAATTGGCGGATAAATTTCCGGATGTCCGTCTGGAGTGGGAATGTGTTGACTGGGGAGAGAAGTTTAACCTGCAGATGCAGGCGAGATTTGCGGCAGGGGATATTCCGGACCTGATTATCGGGAAGGCGCAGGATGTATATGCATATTCCAACAGCGGCAATTTATCACCGGTACCGGCGGCCTGTATCGATAAAATAGAAGAAAATGAGCTTCCGGCGGTAACGGTGGACGGTACGGTCTATGGCCTTCCCCTCAATATGTTTTATCAGGGAGTGATATATAATAAGAGCTTATTTGAGCAGTACCAGCTTCCCGTTCCGACGACCCTGGAGGAATTACAGGAGGCGGTAGAGATCTTTTCAAAGCACAGGGTTACTCCCTTTGCTGCGCATCTTTCCGAAAGCTGGCAGATTGGCAACATGACAATGCAGTTTTTAGTTAATGATGTTTTTTATGGGGATCCCTTTTGGGGCGACCGCTTCCGCAGGCGTGAGGTAAGCTTTAGCAAGGATGAAACCATAACCCGCTGCCTGCTGCAAAACCAATATATTTTGGAGAATTCCTGGCCGGATGCCCTGAACATTGACCAATATGAATGTGATAAGAGATTTATTGAGGGTGAAGCGGCCATGTATTTGACGGGGAGCTGGTCCCTCCAATCCATCAATGACGAGGATTACCTGTATCAATTCGGCATCTTTCCCTATCCGAACAGTACGGGGGATTCCAGGCTGATCCGGGAAACCAATATAACCCTTATGAAAAGCAATAGGACAAAGCATGGTGAATTGGTGGACCAGATTCTTGAGGAGCTGGTTACAAGCAGGGAGCTGGTAAAGGATATCCTGGATTTTACGAAGACCTATTCCACCCTTAAGGAGGTAAAACCGGAATACAGCTCCTGCCTTGATGAGGATATAGATTATTATGAAAGCCGTGGCCAGGTGGTAGAGGCGACTATAGGGAACAACCAGCTGATATGGTCCTATCAGAATGATGTGGCATTAAAGCAGCAGCAATGGCTGGAAGGGAAGCTTACCCTGGAAGCTGTGCTGCAATATGCGGACCAGAAACGGCAGGAAAGCAGCAATAAGTAGATGTGGGAATTTGTGTAAGATATAGGGAAATACAAAGAAATATAGGGAAGTATAAAGAAATAAAAAGAAGTATAAAGAAGTATAAAAAAAGTATAAAGAGGTATAAAGAAGCATAAGCGGGAATTAGGGAATATAATAGAATATAAGAGGACAGGACAAAAAATCCTGGAAAGAGAGCAGCAGTTGTAGCTTTGCGCACAAATTGCAAAAACTTTTCGCACAAAATGAAAAAAGCACTTTATTTAAAGTATTAAAATAGTCTTTAAAAAGGACACTTAAAAAGGCATTTAAAAGGATTTTTAAAATCCAATTAAACGCCTTTTTTAATGATTTAATTATCTTTTGGTTTTGGCTTTCTGTTGCCATGTTCTTCAAGAATAAGATTTTTCCCGGTTTGCTTTATTTCGTTTGGTATGTATTCAATCAGATCGGTAATGTCACAGTTCAAGGCTTCGCATATTTTATCAATGTGTTCAACATTGAGCCGAGATACTATTTCATGATACCATTCATTAATAGTTGAAGGTCTTATTCCTGTTATCTTTGACAAATCTGATTGTGTCCATCTACGTTCTCCGAGAAGTCTTGATAAATGAATTTTAACCATGATTTCATGCCCCTTTGGTGTATTTTACCATTGAGGCACTTTTTAGGCATTATTTTGTTAGATTATAACGTATTAGGTTATTTATAATCTAAAAAAATAATGCCTAAAAGTTTTTAATGATCAGCTCCTTGTATTCTCCGGAATCTTTTTTGTTTGTAAGGTTATTATTCCTGCTAATCCTTTCAATTTGAAAACCGGAATAGAGTTGTCTGATAAACTCATCATCATTATAAGATAGTAT
>JARKQP010000230.1 GCA_029974875.1 Mobilitalea sp. | reverse complement strand
TCTTCCTGTCATGAAAAGACGAAGCGTTCTATTATTGCTGATAGGTTATTCGGTCGGGGAATACTGCCTGCAGAGGCTTCAGATAGATATAGTCCTTAACACTAAAATCATATCTTAGCAATCCATTCTCAATAGACCATTTTGTCACGCCGTCCAATTGGTCGGCATCCTCCTGGGTGAACCGGATGTCAAATTCCGAATCGGAAAGCGCTTTGGCGATATTTTCAACCGGGATACTGAAGTTGTCCTTCACGATTTTTGCCGCCTCATTAGGATCAGCATTAATAGCATCCACTGCTTCCTTCAAAGCCTGTATCAGCCTCTCTATTCCGTCCTCATTCTGCTCCAGGTAACTCTTCTTCAACATCAAAAACCCTTTTGGTGCAGATCCCCCAACCAGACCATAATCCCCCAAGCTTATGCCTCCTAATTCCTTTATCTGGTCTGCAATATCCGCACCTGCCCAAATCGCATCCGCTTCCCCTGATTTTACAAGCGCCAGGCCTTCGGCCGTACTGCTAATATATAGTGGATTGACTTTACTTGAATCAACACCATGTTGACTATAAAGCTTAGCCCAGGTATATTCGTTGACTGTTCCTTTTTGAACTACTACAGATTTTCCTTCCAGCTCCTTCACCTCTTTAATATTTTCATCAAATACATAAAGATTAGATCCTCCTATCTTCGTACCTGCAATAAATGAAATAAACTGAAGCTCGCTCTCTCCACCCAGGCGGCTGACCGCTGCAAAATCCATTGCTTCACCAACATCAGCCTGATCAAGCTGCACGGCATTTATGGTATCAATTCCATATGCATATACCTGAAATTCTGCCTCAATATTATACTTGTCAAAGATACCTTTGTTTTCTGCTACCCAAAACGGATATGCAAAGGTTCCCGAATCCACCGCAACGTTAATCTTAAATGGCTCAGAAGCTGCTGTATCCGTTGATTCCTCTGAAGCCGCCGGCGTCGCTGAATTCTCTGACGCAGCTGCTCCGTTGGTATCCGTGTTTGAAGCTGTATCCTGCGTTGTTGTCTGTGTCCCATCAGCTTTTGTTGTAGAATTGCAGCCGGTCAATGTAAACATTATCATATTTAATACTAAAACAATGATTATACTTTTCCATTTTCTATTTTTCATCATTACATTCCTCACTTTAGATATTTTTTTATAATGAAAGTTATTATTTTCCTAATGCCGCTTTTGCAGCCTCATAATAACTGGTATCGATTAGGCTATTTATATCAACACTGACCGATGTCAGCTGATTATTAAACAGGAAGTCATTCAATTCTGCCAGTTTTGTTATATTCTCATCCGCAATATCGCCGTCATAGACGCTTATATCAATATCACCATAGAGACTTTGCGCAAGCTCCTGGGAAACTGATCCCTCGATAACATTGGACTGAACTGACAGTGTCGGATCAGCAACTACATCATCATACCCGCGGAGGTAGGCCTTAAGAAAAGCGGTAATAACCTCCGGATGCTCCTTCGCGAATTCGTTCCTTGCGCCAACAACTCCCTGGTAACCCCATTCCGGATGGCTTGCCTTTGTTGAATCGATAACCTTAATTGGCTTTTGCGCCCCTGCGACTGCCACATATATGTCAACAGAAACAAAAGCGTCGGCATTGCCGGCGATAAAGGTTTGCAGCGCATTTGCCGGATCATTCACTATCTCAACCTTGCCCGGATCAATACCATATTCCTCCACAACTCTGCCCCAGTACTGTTCGATAACGGTTCCTATACTGACCAGTACTTTTTTCCCTTCAAGATCCTTGGGTACTGAAATCTCTGAGTCCTCTGCAACTGCAATGGAAAGGTTACTTTGAGCATCATTAATTCCTACCACAGAAATATCAATCCCTTTTGATTTTAATACTACTGCGGGAAGGTCACCATAAACTGATGCATCAATAGCCCCTGAAACGAATGCTTCATTAACGGCCGGGCCTGCCTGCGCAAATCCAATAAATTCCGGTTTATAACCGACAGCCGCCAGCTCTTCGTCAAGATATCCATTCTGAACCGCTAATCCCAAAATACCTGTCGGTACGTCCAACTGCGATGCCAAACCGATTTTAAACGGCTGCAGATCTTCCGGTGCTATTGAAGTCTCTACTGAAGCTTCTGTATCAGCAGTGCCCGTTTCCCCTGTAGTGCCTGTTTTTTCAGTAGCTACTGTTGGACTGGCCGTTGTTGCATCCGATGATGCTGCCTCATTGGATTTTTTTCCGCAGCCCATCAGTAATAATCCCAATGTAAGTACCAATAGCATTAAAATCTTATTCTTTTTTATCATAATCCGTCTCCCTTCGACGCAAATCATTACATATTCGTTATTTTCACAGTTCCTTTAAATTTCATAATTCTTTCCGTTAAAAAATCCATGCATCCCGCTATCCCAGCGCAATTGCATATATCATCCATAAATTACCGACAACAATAATCTCCCCTGTAGCTTTCATTCTTAAGCTGCAATTGAATGCACATATACATGACTCCTTCCTGAAAATTGATAAACACATCATTATGTCTTTATTTGACAGACTGCAAAAAAGAGGCTTTGGACATAGATTAACTATGTTCAAAACCTCCAGTTTTCCGGTCAGTCCCTTTGCTATGATATTTTTGCTTCCTTCCTCAGAACCGGTAATGTTCCATCCTCAATCTGATAGATATCATGGGTAATTGTTCTGGCCGGTGTTGCATCAAATATCTCTTCATAAGTACGCCCATATTTCCTTAAAATATCCGCATGCCTGAGCTGTACATCCCAATGCCAATCAACCGTCGGAGTACGATGCCCCTCCAGAGGAGATCCAAGGCCCGGAACCCAACTGGATGCAACCGTTACTACCCCGATGGAAGCAAGATATTCAAAGCCTTCAAATAATACGTCCTTTGGCTGCAAGCCTGCCACAAAATTACTTCTGACCTTTCCTTTGCCAAATACCTGGACCGCATATTCAATTGCCTTGATCCAATTGTCATAACCACCGCAGGCATCAACCTTACCCGGACATACAATATCAAAATAATTCTTCCCCCATACCTCGGTATTAAAAGCAATGGTACCGTAGCCTGCCTCCTTATATTTATCAATAACAGAGAAATCCAGGGGTGCACCAATACATGCCGTACCATTAAAGGTATCCGTACCTAAAGCATCCTTGATATGCTCAGCCACATCTAAATAATATTCGACTTCACGACGCTCAGGAACAAACCCTCCGGTGATTGTAAGATGGGAAAAGCCTTCCTTTTCATAGGCCTCCTTTACAACCTCAGCGATCTGATGAGGATACTTCCAGGCCGGTCTGTATTCGCCGCTCTCCAGACCTTTGGTGCCATTCATAACACAGAACAGGCAGGTCTGCCCCTTATCCTTTACAGAGCATTCCGTACTGTAGGAAATAACGATGCTCCTATCCCCGCTGCCGACAGAGCTTTCCATAGCAATATCCTTCATCGGTACACCGTCTTTCGTTTTCCTGGAGTAAAATCTGGGAGTCTCCGGAAATGTGATATCAGTAAGGTAATCCCCCTGGAAGGTGATGCCGTAGTTTCCGTTCTTCTGTACAATCTTATAAGGGGAATTCTTATCCGTAACGATCCCCACTGCAAAGCCATGCTCCAGCAGGAATGCATAGGGAAGATTATAATTCTTTTTTGTAACCAGCTCCTTATCCCAGGTACAATACTCCACTTTTTTCAGCGCCGTATTATGCTCCAAAAGCTTATCGAACACTCCCGCGTCATAGTTAACACCTTCTACGCTTAAGGCTAACCTAAGCTTCAGCTCATCATATAATTCCTCTTTTAATACACCCATTATGATACCTCCCTTTCATATAAAGACCCATTTAAATGCCTCCTGCTCTTTTCTGCAGCCAGGTTAGCCGCCCAGGAACCATCTTCAATCTGAAGAATGTCATGGACCGGAAATCTGGACGGTGCCGCATTAAATACTTCCTCGTAGGTACGCCCATATTTCCTTAATATTTCGGCATGCCGAAGCTGTACATCCCAATGCCAGTCTACGGTAGGGGTACGGTGCCCCTCCAGCGGTGAACCGGCAGCTGCAATCCAGCTGGACGCTATGGTCACCACCCCGATGGAAGCAAGATATTCAAAGCCTTCAAATAAAACCTCTTTCGGCTGTAAGCCGGCAACAAAATTGCTTCTGACCTTTCCTTTTACAAATACCTGAACCGCGTTTTCGATGGCCATAATCCAATTGTCATATCCGCCGCAGGCATCTACCTTGCCGGGACATTCTATATCAAAATATTCTTTGCCCCATACCTCAGTATTAAATGCAATGGTACTAAAGCCTGCTTACTTATACTTATCAATGACCGAAAAGTCCAGGGGTGCGCCGATACATGCGGTGCCATTGAAGGTTTCCGTGCCAAGGGCTTCCTTGATGCTCTCGGCTACATCCAGGTAATATTCCAGCT
>JARKQP010000207.1 GCA_029974875.1 Mobilitalea sp. | reverse complement strand
GAATAAAGTTCCGCCTATCTGGCTTCTGGTTCGGATGCGTTATGATGACCATGATGATTCCGGCCCAGGTCATGGTTGTTCCGCAGTATATTATTCTTAAAAAATTAAATTTGACTGATACAAGAGTTGCGTTGATTTTACCCTGGTTCTTTGGGGGCGCTTTCTTTATCTTCTTGATGGTACAGTTTTTCAGAGGAATTCCAAAAGAACTGGATGAGGCGGCAGAAATCGATGGCTGTGGAAGACTTGGGACTTTATTTAGAGTATTGGTGCCGGTGGTAAAGCCTTCGATCATTACATCCTCTATCTTCGCTTTTTACTGGATATGGCAGGACTTTTTCCAGCCCTTGATCTTCGTGAGCTCGCCAAAAAAGTTTACAATACCTTTGGCCCTAAATATGTATTTGGATCCAAACTCTTATAATAATTATGGTGGATTATTTGCAATGTCGGTGATTTCGTTGCTGCCAATCATTATTTTCTTTATTATTTTCCAGAGGTATCTGGTGGATGGTATCGCAATGGACGGAATAAAAGGTTAAAACATGGGGTTTTGAACTAATTAGGAATACATTGATTGCATTCATCTTATTAAATGGAACGGAAGGCAGATGGCATGTGTCTATTAATAAATAAAAATACAAAGATCAATACACAGATAAATACAAAACCAGTTTTACATGCACTTCATAATTTAGAACGCGATATTAATAAGGCATGTAGGGATACAGCGCTGGCGGGAGCACAGATTACCTTGAGGAAGGAAATGCAGGAGCCCCATTGCTTTCAAATTCAGGCAGGAGATTCCGGCTTGCTGATCCAGGCAGGGGATGATCTGGGGTTCGTCTATGGTATCTATTATGTAAGCCGCAACATACTTGGCATTCACGATTTTTGGTTCTGGAATGACCAGAATATCCTGCAGAAAGAGGGATACGAGGTTCCTGACCAGTTTTATTACCAGTCAAGTCCCTATGCGGTCAGGTTCCGCGGCTGGTTTATCAATGATGAAGTACTGCTTCATACCTGGAGTGTGGAGCGGCAAAAGGATAAACCATGGGAAATGGCCTTTGAGACCCTTTTGCGCTGTGGGGGAAATATGGTGATTCCGGGCACCGATAAAAATTCAGAGCATTATCGCAGCCTAGCCTCGGAAATGGGGCTGTTTATTACCCATCACCATGCAGAGCCCTTGGGAGCCCGGATGTTTGCAAGGGCATATCCGAATTTGAATCCGTCTTATGAAGAGCATCCGGACAAATTCCAGCAGCTATGGCAGGAAGGGCTTGCAGAGCAAAAGCTGTTGAAGGTCATCTGGAACCTGGGATTTCGTGGGCAGGGAGACTATCCCTTCTGGGAGAATGACTCCAGATATAGCACCCAGGAAGCAAGGGGTGGGCTGATGAGCCGGTTAATTAAAATCCAGTATGACCTGGTAAAGCAATCGGATCCTAATGCGGTTTGCTGCACGAACCTGTATGGTGAGACGATGGAGCTTTACCGGGAGGGCTTTTTGCGATTACCCGGTGATGTAATAAAAATCTGGGCCGACAACGGCTTTGGAAAGATGGTGACGAGAAGGCAGGGTAACCATAATCCAAGAATACCTGCATTACCTGGGGAGGATGACAGGGGAAAGCATGGTATCTATTATCATGTGTCCTTTTATGACCTGCAGGCTGCCAACCATATGACCATGCTTCCAAATACGCCGGAGCTTGTACAAAAGGAGCTATATGAGGTTTTAAGAAGGGAAGTAAGGGACTATTGGATTGTAAACTGCTCCAATATCAAGCCCCATGTATATTTCCTGGATTATATTGCACAGATTTGGAGAGATGGCTCAATTGATATTGTGCAGCATAGGAAAGCCTATGTCCGGAAGTACTATGGTATGGAATACGAAGAAGAAATAGCAGCGCGCCTGGAGGGATATCCGAAGTATGCGGTTTCCTATGGCAGGCACGGGGATGAGCATGCAGGTGAACAGTTTTCCAACCACGTGGCACGGATACTGATTTCCCAGTATATGCGCAACAAAAATGTAGGTGCGGACGAATTATTGTGGGCTACAGATGCAGAAAGCCTGAAAGAACAGATACTCTGGTACAGAGAGCTATGCGGCCAGGCCTGTAAGAATTATGGAGCCTATTTATTGGAATGTGAAAGAACAAACGGAGTACTTGGGGAGCCAGCCAGAACCTTATTTGAAGATACCTTACTTTTGCAGGCGCGTATCCACTACCATTGCTTTACAGGTGCTTACCGTTCCTGTGAGAGCTTGCTCAGAGCCCTGGAGGGGGAATATCAGCAGGCCTTCTACCAGGCAGGGAAGGCGAGGAAAGAGTATCTGGCTGCCAATGCTGCCATGAGAAGCAGGGAGCATGGAAAATGGCACAATTTCTATGAAAATGAATGCCTGACAGATATGAAGCAGACTGCCTGGGTACTTGAAGGACTGATGAGTTACCTGCGGAACCTGGGAGACGGCCCCCACTATTATCAGTGGCAGAGGGATTTCCTTTATTCAGAAGAGGACCGGAAGGTAATGCTGATTATGAATATGGAAAACCATTTAAAGGATGAGGAGTTATTTGTACTGATGGAAGAAAAATGGGACATTTAGAACGGAGGTAAGGGTATAGAAATGACATTAAGATGGTTTGGGTCTAAATTTGATACAGTTACACTGGAGCAGATCAGGCAGATCCCGGGAGTAGCCGGTGTAATTACGACGCTGTATGATACGCTACCTGGAGAGGTATGGAGCAGGGAACGGATCCGGGAAATGAAAAAGGAGGTAGAGGCAGCAGGGCTGCATGTCTCAGGAATTGAAAGCGTAAACAAACACGATGCCATCAAAATTGGTTCTCCTGATAGAGATGAATATATCAATAATTACATAGAGACATTAGAGAATCTCAGGAAGGAAGATATCCATCTGGTCTGCTACAATTTTATGCCCGTGTTTGATTGGATCAGGACGGAGCTTGCCCGTGTAAGGCCCGATGGGTCCACGGTGCTTGCCAATGCTGTCTGGGCCGGGAAGCGTGCGGGCTACGCTTGAGAAATATGTAAAATAAGACAATGACGTTTGTTATGGGCAAAGGGAATAATGCAACTGTAAACAGTACCTATAATTTTACAGCTTAATCAAAGGAGAAAGGATAATGAAATCAATACGTATTAAGATGATAGCGGCCTTTGTAGTACCGATAGCATTTATTATCTTCCTTGGTATCGCATCATATGAAAAAGCAGCAGAAGGTATTTGTAACAGCTATGAATATTCCACGGAACAGACAATAAACACGACTGCACAGTATATTCAGTTTGGGGTAGATTCTATAGAAGCATTATCAACGCAGTATATAGTCGATGACACATTATTAAAGTATTTATATAATTATAGCTATGACAAGGTAGAAAACAATCAAAATAAGCGGGTATTGGGCAATGCTTTCTCGGCAAAAGAAATTACGGACAAATTTATATCGGGTATCTCCGTATTTTCCAGTGAGGTAGCGGCAATAACAACGGTCACCTCTGTCGGGGACAATATTTACGAAGGATTTTTGGAGACAGGGAATGGAAAAAGAATCAGTGGATCACAGGATGTTTTCTGGCTTGGAAGGGATACCTTTCTGGATGGGAATATCGGAGGCGGAACCGATAGCTATTCGCTGAGGCTCGTGAGGAAAGTCCAATCTGCAGATGCATTGATTGTGATTGACATGGATGAGAAGACGATCCGGGATATCCTAAGTGGCATGGGTTTTGAGAAGACAGGTGTGGTGGGCTTTGTCACAGCGGATGGAAAAGAAATAATATCCGGGCAGCAGGAAGATAATATGGACCAATCCTTTTACGGCAAAGAATTCTATCGGGATTCCGTGGCAGCAGAAGAGTCCGGCAATTCATTTTATGTGGAGGAGCATGGGGAGGATAGTCTGTTTATCTATTCAAAGATCGGTAATACAGGAGCGATGATCTGCGCCCTGATACCGAAAAGCAGGATTGTAAGTCAGGCAGACAGTATCAGGGAGCTGACAGTTATCATTGTTATCATTGCATGTGCAATTGCAATCATAACAGGATTATACATATCAACAGGCATTGACAGAACGATTAAGTATATTATAGCAAATCTAAAAAAGGCGGCAGAAGGTGACCTGTCGGTTGATTTTATGACAAAGCGGAAAGATGAATTCCGGGTTTTAGTTTCTGAAATAAATAATACATTTTTTCACATGAAGGAGCTTATAATCCAGGTGAAGAGGATGAGCGCGGGGGTATCGGCAGCTACAGCGGGTATTTTAAATACCTCGGAGGAGTTTGCAGGAACAACGCAAGATATATCAAATGCAATGAATGAGATTGAACAAGGAATCATGCAGCAGGCAAAGGATGCAGAAGAATGCCTTCATCAGATGGATCTTCTGTCACAAAAGATAGTGCAGATGGGTAAGAATATCGATGAAATTGGTAGAATAGGAGAGGATACAAAGAAACGGATTCTGGAGGGAACAGTCGTAACAGAAAAACTGACGGATCAGACGAAATCTACCATAATGATTACAACGGAGATTGTAGATGGGATTAAAAAGCTGGATGAGAAATCAAAATCCATCGGGGATATTGTGAAAGTCATCAGTGACATCTCCAGCCAGACAAATCTCCTTTCCCTGAATGCATCCATTGAAGCAGCAAGGGCGGGTATGTTTGGAAAAGGCTTTGCCGTAGTTGCAGATGAAATAAGAATGCTGTCGGATCAGACACAGCAATCCGTATATAATATCCAGACTATTATAAAGGATATCCAGAGTGACACAAATGAGCTGTCAAAGGCAACGAGGGCTGCGGAAGATGTCTTAATATTACAGGACACAGCGGTAAAGAATACAACGGATTCCTATCAGGGCATCAATGAGAGCGTAGATAATCTAATGCTGCAGGTAAAGTATGTGATGGATAATGTAAATAATATCGAGGAATCAAGGGTAAGTACCTTGAGTGCAGTCGAAAATATATCCGCAGTTCTGGATGAAATCGCTGCATCGACCAATAATGTTAACCAGATTTCCAACAGTCAGGTGAATTCCGTAGGGACATTGAATCAGGCAGCAGTTAATTTGAATCAGAATTCCGGGGAACTGATGCATGCGGTTCAAAGATTTATAGTGTAACTTGCTATTTAATAGGTTAAAATATTAGGCGCAGATAAACAGGGGGGTATGGTGTTTCAAAGGAAATGATAGAAGCCGGAAAGGAATATTCTAATAAACGGTGTGGGATAAATCGGAGTTGGAATATTTGACCGGATATCGCTCATAATAAGGTTAAAATATTATTGCCAAAGGAGCTTAACCATGGATTTTAACTTTATTCAATCATTTCCAAAGACTGTCCCGGAGCAGCATCAAAACCAACAACCGGGCTTAAATAGTAAGATGGATCCAAAACCCATAGACCAGGAGCCGCAATATGTAGCCTGCAACAAGCTGGCCGGTAAGGTGGCATTGATTACCGGCGGGGATAGCGGTATCGGAAGGGCTGTGGCTATCGCTTTCGCCCATGAGGGCGCGGATATTGCCATTGTATATTTCAATGAGCATGAGGATGCACAGGAAACGAAAGCAATCATTGAAGGAACCGGTCGGAAATGCCTGGTCTATAGCGGGGATATAGGGGAAGAGACCCTGTCCTGTGAGGTGGTAAATAATGTGATGAAGGAGCTGGGGCGGATTGATATTCTGGTTAATAATGCAGGTGAACAGCATCCCCAGAACAGTATTATAGACATTACCAAGGAACAGCTGGAAAAGACCTTCAAAACGAATATTTTCGGAATGTTCTTCATGACAAAGGCGGTGCTGCCCCACTTAGCAGCCGGAAGCGCCATTATTAACACAACCTCCATAACTGCCTTTAAAGGACATGAAACCTTAATTGACTACTCGGCATCCAAGGGTGCGATTTTAGCCTTTACTCGCTCCCTGGCTCTTAATCTGGCAGAAATGAATATTCGGGTGAATGCGGTGGCACCGGGACCGGTATGGACCCCTTTAATCCCCTCCAGCTTTAGCCCTCAGGAGATTGGAAAGTTTGGAGGGGATACACCGATGGGAAGGCCGGGACAGCCTGTGGAGCTTGCAAAAGCGTATGTATACCTGGCCTCAGGGGATTCCTCTTATATGAGTGGACAAACACTCCATGTGAATGGTGGAATTATCGTAAATGGTTAAAGCTTGCCCAAGTGACAGGAGGGTCGAATATCAATAAGAGCATTGGAATAAACCGGGCAGTGGGGAATTCCAATGCTCTTATTTGTTTTGTGATCGGCTTTAAACTGTATCCTCAAGCGGTTTCTAAAAATAAAATTATCCTGGATCCCACGTTAAAAAAGCTGCTAAAAAAAGGTGACAAAAAAATATAACAAACTTATTGACAACTGCATAAAATGGTATTATGATATAAAGCATACTAAAACTATATGAATTATATATATTATATACATTATATGTTTGCCAAGGAAGACGGATGACACAAACAGTGGTGCAAGCAGTATCAGTAAGGTAAACTATGCTGTCTGGATATTTCATAACAGATTAATTTGAGCTGTATTCATTCACATGTTCCCACTTGGATTAATAATATAATTATTTCAATAATATATATTATCAGAAGCTGCCTTTTACTTCTGGAAAAAAGGCATTGCATTTATGATGTGCAACGTGTCTCCTGAGGGGCACGCTGATTACAGGAAATTGATTCTTACTTCCTGTAATATACGTTATGAGAAGTTGCCTTTTAACTTCTCATAAAAGGCGTTGCATTTGCGCCGTGCATCTCGATTATCGGAACATGTGCTTGGTTCTGATAATATAATTATTGAAAAGGGCAGATACATAGGTGTCTGTTTCTCGGGAAAGAGGAGACAATGGATTTTGATTTTATAAGACAATACACGCCATTATACGCAGAAGCCGCATTGTTGACGCTGAATATTGCCGTCAAAGGTGTTTTATTATCGATTCTATTAGGGCTAATCTGCAGCCTGGTCAGATATTTTAAAATACCGGTACTGAACAGGATTACGGTAATATACATAGAACTGTCAAGAAATACGCCCTTGCTGATCCAATTGTTTTTTCTCTACTTTGGCCTTCCAAAGCTGGGGATTATGCTAAGCTCGGAGGCATGTGCAATCATAGGCCTGGTTTTCCTTGGAGGAAGCTATATGGCGGAGGCATTCCGGAGCGGGCTGGATTCTATTTCAGACATACAAAAGGAGTCCGGGCTTAGTATAGGCTTGACGAACCTGCAGGTGTTCCGCTACATCATACTTCCCCAGGCCATATCGGTATCCATACCTGCCTTTAGTGCAAATGTAATCTTCCTATTTAAGGAGACCTCAGTATTTAGTGCAGTAGCTTTGGCGGACCTGATGTTTGTGGCGAAGGACCTGATCGGGCTTTACTATAAGACGGATGAAGCGCTGCTCATGCTGGTAACCGCATATTGCATTGTTTTACTGCCAATATCGGCTGTATTTAGAATAATAGAGAGGAAGCTGAGATATGCAGGATTTGGGAATTAATTTATTCTTTCAGGGCAGGAATTTTGTCAGGATTTTAGAAGGCCTGTGGGTAACGGTCAGCATTTCCCTGATTTCGGTAATCATTTCGATCTTTCTGGGGATTATCCTGGGAATGATCATGAATCTTAAAAATCCGGTTACAAAAGCCGTCACCCGGATATATCTGGAGTTTATACGGATTATGCCACAGCTGGTGCTGCTGTTTCTTGTGTATTTTGGAGTGACGCGGACCTTTCACATCAATCTGTCCGGTGAAGTATCCGCCATCATCGTATTTACCATGTGGGGTACGGCGGAAATGGGGGATTTGGTCCGGGGAGCGCTGGCCTCCATCCCAAAGCACCAATATGAGAGCGGAAAGGCAGTCGGGCTTACGGGCTTCCAGATATACTTATATATCATAATCCCCCAGACAGTGAGGCGGTTAATTCCGCTGGCGATCAATCTGGTTACGAGGATGATTAAGACCACCTCATTAATTGTCCTGATCGGTGTCGTTGAGGTGGTAAAGGTGGGCCAGCAGATTATTGAGGCCTCCAGGTTAACAACTCCGACGGCATCCCTATGGATCTATGGATTTATTTTCTTTCTTTACTTTATCGTCTGCTACCCGATTTCACGGCTTTCAGCCAAGCTGGAGAAACGCTGGGTAAGCATGGGAGGTTAATATTAATATGGAATCTACTGAGAAAATATTAGAAATAAAACATCTGAAAAAGGAATTTGACAATACGCCAGTATTAAATGATATTTCACTGGATATCCATAAGGGCGAGGTGGTGGTCGTATTAGGCCCCTCCGGCTGTGGAAAGAGCACCCTGCTCCGGTGTATCAACGGGCTGGAAGGGATCCAGGAAGGGGAGATCCTGTTAAATGGTGACCTGATCAGCAACCAGAAGAAGAGCATGCATTTGGTCAGACAGCATATAGGAATGGTGTTCCAAAGCTATGACCTGTTTCCACATATGACTGTGCTTGACAATATTCTTCTGGGACCGAGAAAGGCGCAGAAGAGAAAGAAAGAAGAAGCCGCCGCAGAAGCAGAGGAGTTGTTAAAGCGCATAGGCCTGTACGAGAAGAAAAAAGCTTATCCCAGACAATTATCCGGCGGACAAAAGCAGAGGGTGGCCATAGTCAGGGCACTGTGCATGCATCCAAAGGTCATGCTGTTTGATGAGGTGACGGCAGCCCTTGACCCGGAAATGGTCAGGGAGGTGTTGGATGTCATGCTGGAGTTGGCAAGGGAAGGCAGCACCATGATTATTGTAACCCATGAAATGCAGTTTGCCAGGGCGATAGCGGACCGTATTATCTTTCTGGATGAAGGAAACATCGTGGAAGAGAGCGGGCCGGAGGAATTCTTTACGAATCCAAAAACAGAAAGAGCAAAGCAATTTTTAAATATCTTTGATTTTGATTCCGTGCATCACGGTTCAAATAAATAAATTATGAATTATGGGGTAGCGCCGGACATGGCACTATTGCCCAGGAAAAGAGGAAGGAATATGAAAAAAACAAAAAAAATACTAGTCTTACTTTTAAGCCTTGCCCTGCTGGCAACAGCTTTTACAGCCTGCAAAAGCAATAATGGAACAACAGATGGTCAGGGAACTGCCCCTACAGCAGCGGATACGAAAACCCCTGCGGGAACCGCCAGGACGCTGAATGAGATTAAAGAAAGCAAAAAGGTTATCATCGGGGTATTCAGTGATAAGAAGCCCTTTGGCTACGTGGATGAAAACGGAACCTACCAGGGCTATGATGTATACTTTGGGAATAGGATTGCAAAGGATCTGGGAGTAGAGGTCGAATATGTTGCAGTAGACCCTGCCAGCCGTGTAGAATACCTGGAAACAGCTAAAGTTGATATTATACTTGCGAACTTTACCGTTACAAAAGAGCGTGCAGAAAAGGTTGATTTTGCCCTTCCCTATATGAAGGTGGCACTTGGCGTGGTATCTCCTGACAGCGCATTAATTACAGCACCGGAGCAGCTGAACGGTAAAACCTTAATCATTGCAAAAGGAACTACGGCTGAAACATATTTTACGGAGAACTATCCTGATGTAAAGTTACTTAAATTTGACCAGTATGCTGATGCTTACGGTGCACTGCTGGATGGCCGGGGAGATGCATTTTCTACCGATAACACTGAGGTGCTGGCGTGGGCGATTGAAAATAAGGGCTTTACCGTTGGAGTTGAATCCTTAGGCAGCCTTGATTCCATTGCACCGGCAGTACAAAAAGGAAATACAGAGCTTTTAACCTGGTTAAATGATGAGATCAAGGCCTTAGGGGAGGAGCAGTTCTTCCATGCAAATTATGCTGAAACCTTAGCACCTGTTTATGGTGATGCTGCATCTCCAGATAACCTCGTTGTTGAGGGCGGAGTTATCGAGTAATTTTAAAGGATATTACGCCGGGTTATTATACGGGAAGAAAATATTTGTACGAATAAAGAGCTATTTTAGTAATCGGAGGATTATTGAAATAGCTCTTTTGCAGCTGACCCACTTGCCATATCCGGTAAATGCTTTATAATTTAAGATATGTTGATATCAACATATACTATATTTATACTTGGCGGAGTCATTTGGAGTTATTATAATTCCGATTAGGGAAGCAAACCAGTGTATTGTAATCGGGATGCATGGTACAAATACAGCGCCTTTTATCAGGACTTAAAGTGCAGCTGGCTTCTGATAGCTTATATAATCAACTAACTTATAATCAACAAAGGAGAGCAGGGATGAATATTACGCTTCGGTCTTACGAAAAGGAAGAGATAGGGTTCTTAAAGGATATTTGGAATGACATTGTAGTGGATGGGGTTGCTTTTCCAGGGGAAAACCCATTAGGGGAAATGGAATTTGAAAAAATGCTGGCAGACCAATCTGCCGTAACCTGCATTCTGGTGGACGGGAAGATTGCCGGTTACTTTATCCTGCATCCGAATAATATCGGCAGATGCAGCCATGTGGCGAATGCCAGCTATGCCATTGCCAAAGAGTACCGTGGTAAAAAATTAGCTGAACCCTTGGTAAGGAAATCAATTGAACAGGCAAAGGAGCTGGGTTTTAAGGGGATGCAGTATAATGCAGTTGTGACAGGGAATTTAGCGGCCATCCATACCTACCGTAAAATCGGCTTTGAGATTGTGGGTACGATCCCTGGGGGCTTCCGGTTAAAGAATGGTGTGTATTCAGATATGCATATCATGTATTTTTCGATTAATTAAAAAATGAGCTTTATCGCTGCCCGAAAATATGGACTTAAGGGCGGCGGTCCGGTCTTAAAACCTGTTAGATAAACGATACTATTGCCGGCGGGGAACGACAGATGATAACCTGGAATTCTCCGCCGGTTTTATATCCCTTGGGAAAGGTAAAGGCCGGTTCCTGCTTAATTTCGGCCTTCAGCTTCACTTTTATATTTACATAGAATCTTAAAAAATAGGAATAAGTGACTGAATAACAAAAATAAACTTGATATATTGAAATAATACTGGTAAAATTTATTTTGTTATAAAATATAATTGTAAATTAAATTTAATATTGGTCGGCTAAATAATTCATTTGGACAAAATAAAGACAAAGAAAAAGCAGAACCAGAGTAGAGTAAAGGCAGAGCTAAGGTAGAGTAAAGGCAGAGTAAAAGGCATAGCCAAGGTAGAGCAAAGGCAAAGCCAAAGTAGGGTAAAGACAAAGCCAAAGTAGAGCAAAGGCAAAGCCAAGTAGAGCAAAAGTAAAACCAAGGGAGGTATTAAATGACTACTCCAAGTATCATAATTGAAATTAATAACCGATACAATAATATGAATCCAGCTATGCAGCAGATTTCCGACTATTTAATCGGCCACTATAGTGAAGCAGCATTCATGGGAATACACGAGCTGGCGAAAAATAGTGGTGTAAGTGCAGCCTCTGTTACCGGATATGTCAAGGAAATGGGATATAAGAATTATAAGGCGTTCCAGCTGGCCATTGCTGTTTCCATGGGACAGAAGGACACGGGTCAGGCGGAGGAGGATTCAACCCCGTTTATTTATGGAGGTATATCTGAAAATGACGATATGCAGGAAATCTGCCAAAAGGTATTCCGTACCAATATCCAGATGCTGACAGACACCCTTTCCATCCTGGATGTGGAGCAAATGAGCAAGGTAAGTGAATACATACTAAAGGCAAAGCGGATCCTGTTTTTAGGAGTCGGGCGTTCTTATCTGGCAGCAGAAAGTGGCAAAAATAGATTCTATCGGATGGGAATTAACAGCGTCTGCTACCGTGATCCCCACGAACAAATCGTGGGTGCTTATCTATGCGAGAAGGGGGATGTAGTGATAGCCATCAGCAATCTGGGGCGTTCCAGGTCCGTAGTAAACGCAACGGAATTGGCAAGGAAGCGCGGCGCAATTACGGTGGGAATCACCAGTGCGAAAAATTCACCCCTTGCCAACGCCGTTGAATATCCGTTTTTCTCCGTATCCGGCATGGATAACCTTGGCAGGAAGGGGATAACGCCATTTGAGCCATCCTCAGAAAATGTGGTCCAGATCACCCTGGTGGATTGCCTCTACATGTATACGGCCTTACGGGTAAAGAGTTCCATTATAGATAAATATTATGAGACCACACAGTGTCTGGAAAGTGAAAGAATATAAATATCCCTTTAGGTAGAGATTAGCAGGAGTTAACTGCTAATCTCTATTTTATATTACCGGGAAGCTGTTGTCGGGAAGCAAATACAGCTTCCTGTCATAGCCCATAGTACAATCGAGGGCCGGTAGGTTTCAGCGGCTAATTAAGTCAAAGTCAGGCAGGGCTTTGGCTTTTTTTATTTGCCACAGGTGAGCGGCTGATGGATCCATTTTTATTTCAGGGTTCCTGTTGGATTTTGCCTGTAAATTAATGCGGTAGAGGGGAGAATTGGGACAATATTCCTTGCATTATGTTGTAAAAAAAATTTAATACAAATAAAAAATAATAAAAAAAATTAAAAATAGTATTGTAATGGCGGAGAGCATATGCTACAATTACCTTATAGCTAGACAAAATACATATAATAAACGGCATGGGGGATTAATTATTGGTCATAATGACGGAGACTGTATTGGGAGGCTCGCGTTGTTTTGAAATAATAAAAAAGTGGAGGGTTCAAAATGAAAAGGAAGTTAGTAGCAGTAGTAATGTCAGCATTGGTAGCACTTAGCTTATCGGCTTGTGCGGGCGGCGCAAACAACGAAGGCAAAGAAACGGGAACACAACAGACAACAAATGAAGCAGGGACAAAGGATGCCGGAACAGGGGAAGCTGCAACAGGAGGGGATACAGCCGGAGCAGAAGCAAAGGATAGCGGTAAAAGCTATGTGATCGGATATTCACCGGCGACCTTGAATAATGCTTTCTGGCTGGCAGTTGAGGACGGCGTGAAAAAGGCGGTTGAAGACAAAGGCGCAACGGTAAATTTAGTAGAGGTTGATGCAAACGGGGACCAGTCAATCATGAACGACAGGATCAGCGACCTGATCAGCTCCGGCATTGATGCCCTGTTGCTGGCTCCGGCAGATTCAACGGCCTGTACCTCTGCGTTAAACCAGTTGAAGGATGCAGGCGTTCCGGTAATTAACTTTGATACGCCGGTGGATGCAGCTGACCTTGTTGAGACGATCATCGCATCGGATAACTATAATGCCGGCTATGTAGTAGGCGCTGATGCCGCCAAGAAGATGAAGGATGGAGCTAAAATCCTGGTGCTTCATTCCCCGAGGGCAAGTGCCTGTGTACAGCGTTATGACGGTTTTATAAAGGCTCTGGATGAAAGCGGAAAGAAATACACAGTTGTGAATGTACTGGATGGAAAAGGGGATCAGGAAACCTCCATGGGCTTGGCTGCAGATGCAATCGTAGCTGATCCGGATCTGTCGGTCATATTCGCAGTTAACGACCCTTCAGCTATGGGTGCCGTAAATGCAATCGACCAGTCCAGCGTTACCTTAGAGAATAAGATCATGGTATACGGAGTTGATGGGAACCCGGATGCCAAGACAATGGTTAAGAATGGGAAGATGGAAGGAACCGGCGCACAATCCCCTGAAACACTCGGCTATGATTCCATGGTAGCAGCCCTTACCTTCCTGGATGGCGGAGCCCTTGAGAAAAATGTAGTGGTTGACACCTTCCTGATCTCTGCCGACAACGTAGACCAGTATGGTACCGACGGCTGGCAGTAAAAGAACTTAAGGCATTAGACAAAATATATGTATCGATGACTAAGGGCTGC
>JARKQP010000187.1 GCA_029974875.1 Mobilitalea sp. | reverse complement strand
TCTTTAAGATCAATAGGATTGGATATGTAACGGCCTTTGCGATTTTTATATGCATCCTTGTTATTATTATAATTTCTTCCTTTTTCAGCAAAATGATCACAAAGCCCATTGGAAAGCTGCAAAAACGGATGGGGCAGGTGGAGGAGGGAGAATATAAGGAGCTGATCCAAAAGGAATCCGACGATGAAATAGGAAGCCTGGTAAACAGCTATAACCGCATGGTACTTAGGATCAAAGCCCTGATTGAGGATGTATACGTGGCGGAAATCAAGCAAAAGAATGCAAGATACCTTGCGTTGAAGACCCAGATCAACCCCCATATGCTTTATAATACCCTGGAATCCATCCGTATGAAGGCGCTGATCCAGGGGGCGGATGAGGTTGCAGATATGATTAAAATACTGGCCAGGATGTTTCGGATGACACTTAGTGACAGTACAGTGCGGCACAAAATCAGGGATGAGATAGACTATGCGGAAAATTATATCAGGCTTCAAAATATGAGGTTTCCGGACTCCTTTTTTCTGGAGGTGAGGCTGGAGGAGTCCACGCTGGAGGCTTCCATCATTTCCATGGTGCTTCAGCCCATTATTGAAAACAGCATAGAGCATGGACTAAAAGGGAAGGGCATGCCCCTGCATATGGTTGTGGAGGGAGGGCTCTCCGCTGACGGGGATATCGTGATCGGGATATCTGATGATGGAAAGGGAATGTCACCGGACCGGTTAAAGGAGATCAATAACCTCATTTCTACGGCAGAGCTGGATAAGCTAAAGCTGAAGCAAAAGGATGAGGAAAGAAAGACCGGAATTGGGCTAAAGAATATAACGGAGCGGATTAAGCTGTATTATGGTGACAGGTATTATCTTAGGGTAGTAGAAAGCGGAAATGAAGGAACTGTCATAGAAATATGCATTCCTGCCAGTATAGCGGAGCAGCACCCAGAGGAGGAGGCTTTATGATTTACCGGGTATTGATAGTAGATGATGAACCGGGCATTGCAGAGGGTATAGGATTTCTGGTTGAGGACCTGATGCCGGAATGCCAGGTGGTAGCCCTGGCACATGACGGAATGCAGGGATTTGAGAAAGCGCTTGCCTCAAAGCCGGATATCATCCTGACAGATATCCGTATGCCGGAGGTAGACGGGCTGGAGATGATCCGCCGTTTACAGGAGGTTGATTTTCCCGCCAGGTTTATTATCCTGAGCGGATATGCGGAGTTCCAATATGCCAAAATGGCGATTACCTTAGGAGTAGAGGAGTATATTACGAAGCCTGTGGAGGAGGAAGAGCTGTGCTCAGTTCT
>JARKQP010000180.1 GCA_029974875.1 Mobilitalea sp. | reverse complement strand
GATCTGCAGGGAATTCAAATTCCCTTCAATCAGCTTCTGCTCCATATTCTGGTAGCTTATGATACTGGATATGATAGTCATAACTGTAATAGTCACCATAACGATCAACGGCAATATGATTACCTCATGAATAATTGAGCGAAACCTTTTCCTTCCCATGAACCTCTCCATTCCTCCCACACAGGGATAAAAGTAAGGACCCGTCCCAAGTCCATACCTATTCTATAATAATTATAAGTGGCGGGGCATATGAAATGCCAGCCTATTAATTATCGTAAATGGCTTTATTTCTTATTCTTTTTTTAACCTTTGCCTGTGCATGAAAAAACAGAACAATTTTCTTATATAGAAATTTGTTCTGTTCAATAATTATACCAATTTCTCTCCAGGATTATCCTGGATATATTTCAATTCATATTATATTAACCTTGTTTTCTTGCTTTCATCGCTATGCTAATACAGCCAAGCAAAAAGCAGGGCGATTTTCATGGGTACAATCTTGCCCCACTTTATGGATAGGTTTTTACCTAGCCACATATTCACCGCACTCATGCCGGCAATACATACCACCGAAAAAGCAGAGCAATTTTCATACGTGGAATCTTGCTCCGCCTTATGGATGGAACCATATTTAACTTTATTTATTGATCCTTTATAGCGCCGGCATACTCCTGTATTTTTCTTTTTTGAACCTGACTGTAAAGCAGACCGAACGGAAGAGCCAGTCAATGGTCATGGCAATCCATACTCCGAATACTCCCAGGTTAAAATAGATTGCTAACACATAGCTGAAGGCAATCCTCCATACCCACATGGAAACCAGTGAAATCCACATGGTGAATTTAACGTCATAGGTGGCACGGAGCGCACTGGGCAGGGTAAAGGACAGGGGCCAGATCAGGGACGAAAGGATGCAATGGTAAATCATAAGCTGCCTTGTCAAATCCGAGGTCTCATCCGACAGTCCATATAGCTTTAGGATCAGCGGAAGCAGCAATACAATTAATATATTTAATACCAGTACGAAGCCATAGGCATATTTGATCAGCCGTTTCGTATAATACTTGATCCCGTCAAAATCGCCGGCACCCATACACTGCCCTACCACGGTGATAAGGGCAAGGGCTATGGCAGAGCCAGGAAGCACGCCAAAGCCGCCAAGGGTGCCTGCAACTGCATTTGCGGTAATTGCTGAGGTTCCAAGTCCTGCTATGATTCCCTGCACAAGAATTTTACCAATTTGGAATACGCTGTTTTCCAAGCCATTGGGAATCCCGATCTGCAGGATTTTTTTAATTATTGCCATATCCGGGCGAAATGCCCTGATCCTTCCAATATGTATCGGAAGCCTTGCATTCCTTATGAGAATGAACAGTGCTATGGCGGCAAAAATTCTGGATATCAGGGTAGAGATGGCAGCTCCGGCTACGCCAAGACCCATCCCAAAGATAAAAATAGCATTTAACACAACATGGATAATATTCATAATGAGAGAAATCTTCATGGATATTTTTGAATTGCCCATGGTCCGGAACAATGCGGCACAGGCATTGTATACAGCAAGCATCGGATAGGACAGCGCCGAGTAAAGGAAGTATACCTTTGCATTGTCCATGACCTCAGCAGTGACCTCACCATAGAGCAGCACCAGGGTTCCTCTTCCGAACACCAGCGCCAGCACCATGACTAAGGTGGACAATATTAATACGGCGGCAATTAATTGCTCCCCCGCGCTACAGGCCGACCGTTCCTCCTTCTTCCCCAGCAGATGGGCTGCAACCACGGAGCCACCGGTGGACATGGCGCCAAACAAGCCGATGAGCAGTATGTTGATGCTATCGACCAAGGATACCCCAGACACAGCTGCCTCCCCCACATTGGCAACCATTATACTGTCTACCAGACCAACGGTAACTGCAAGTACCTGCTCAATAATTAGCGGTATTATTAATTTCATCAAATCTTTTTTAGAAAACATCCCATCGCCCCTACTTTAATAATGTGAGGCTATCACACATGACAGCCTCACATAACATCATATGAATTTATAGATTAACCATCTTATAATAATATGGTATTAATTTATCTTTAAACGGTATACCTAAATGGCATAACTGCCAATTACTGATTGGCCGTATCATTGGAGTCAGCTGGATTTGCCGGATTCCCCATGTTATCCTGCCCAGGCTGTTCAGATACACTTGGCATGGAACCGGATGGATTTTGCTGATTTTCATTTTGTTGATATTGACCAGGTTGATCCGGTTCTTGTTGGTATCCATTCGGCTGATACCCGTTTTGCTGGAAACCACCTTGCTGATACCCGCCTTGCTGATACCCGCCTTGCTGATAACCATTTTGCTGATACGGATTGTATTGATTATATGAACCATTCTGCTGGAATTGTCCATTCGGTGCATTAAATTTACCAGAAACATCATAAAAGAAAGCAACCTCTGCCATGTACATATAAGGGCTTAACCACAAAAAACCAATTCCACAGGTAAACAGACAAAGGATAACCCAACCGATAAAGCTGATCTGGAGACAAAACAATCTCCATTTATTCCCCCTCATCATCTCCTTTGAGCAGGCAATTGCCTCTGTCGCCGTCATACCTGGATTCTCTTCCAGAATATAGGGAGCCATGGCATAGCTATAGGCTGCAATAATGCCAGGGATGATTAACAATAATGTCCACAGGAAGGTAAAGATGGTCATCAAGAGCCGCAATAAAAATGCCCTTCCAAACATATTGAATTTTGAGAAGATATCCGTAAACCCCGCATTCCTTCTATCAAGCAGATTTCTATTAAACCTTATATAGCCCAGTTGTATTGCTGAACCAAAGATAAAGACAACAACTCCATACACAAAAATAAGGCTGGCAAATCCGACAAAGAATCCCAAAAACACTCTGCCATATTCCGTTGAAGCAAGCTCGGAATACCCCCTGCTCGACTGATAACCCGAAGAACCAGAGCTGGAACCACCACTTCCTCCACCCAACAGGCCGGCAACCAGTCCGGTAATAATCGCCAATCCCCAGTTGTTACTCAGTGCTTCTCTCGCTATTCTTCGAAAATCACTTGCATAATACATACTTTATCCTCCCTATCATAATAAATATGCATGCTATGACCCACATCATCCTATCGATTATATAGTATGCAAAAGATATTGAATCATACCATTAATCACGGACTCATATTGAGTATAACAAATCATAAACCATCAGTCAAATTTTATCAAAACTTGGCGGTTTTCGCATTAAATTTGTATTAAATTCGCATTATATTCTACAATATTCTTTAATACAAATATATTTAGGATAAAGAGCACTCTAACAAATACAGGAACTGCAAACAGCTACGAAGCCGGTCAATATGAAAACGTCACTAAGCTCTATCTTATTCCTTACTTGTACCTATGTCAATTGGAAATGATAAAGGAAGCGGGTACGATCCATATATACTTCGTACCCGTTTCACAATAATTCTTATACAGTTATTACATGTTCCTTCTTATCATCAACCAATAAAATACGATTTCCTTCTATCCTTTCCCCGTCCATAGTAATACCATCCACTGTCATAATTCCCTTGCTCCGGCTTTCCACCTTGATTATATAAAGTGATTCACCGAACCGGTATTCCATGGTATATTCTCCGAACCCTTCCGGGGTGGCCGGGTCAATGATTAACTGATTCCCTTCCTTTCTAAGTCCGAGGAACCATTGTAGCAGCCCCTGGTACATCCAGCCTGCAGAGCCGGTATACCAGCTCCAGCCCCCTCTTCCCGTATAGGGGGGACTTAAGGAAATATCTGCAATCATTACATAGGGCTCCTTTTCATAACGCAGGGCATCCTTACGGTTTGCCGTGATGTGAATGGGATTTAGCATGGAAAACAGCTTATGGGCCATATGATACTCCCCAAGCATGGTGGTTGCAATTGCAAGCCATACCGCTGCATGGGTATATTGCCCTCCATTTTCACGGATACCCGGAATATAGTTCTTAATATAGCCGGGACTTCTCGGGGTCTTATCAAAGGGCGGAGCAAGCAGTAGCGATATGGACTCCTCTTCCCTGATCAGATAGCGCCATGCGGACTGCATTGCCTGCAGGGCTCTCTCCTTTTTCCCTCCTCCTGATATAACACTCCAGGACTGGCTGATGGAGTCGATCTTGCATTCATCACTCTCCTTCGAGCCTATCTTGGTTCCGTCATCGTAATAAGCACGCAAATACCATTCCCCATCCCAAGCATGCTCCTCTATACTTTCCAGCAGCGCTTCCCTTCTTGCCTCCAGCTCCTTAGCATAATCCTGCTCATTCTGCTTATAGCATAGCGGTATAAACTCTCCCAGCACCGTATAGAAAAACCATGCAAGCCATACACTTTCTCCCTTGCCGTCCTTTCCAACCTCATTCATTCCGTCATTCCAGTCCCCGCCACCCATGAGGGGCAGGCCGTGCTCTCCATGGCGCGTGATCTGGATTGTCTTCTTACAATGTTCATAGACACTTTCTGATATTTCCGAAACCTCAGGCGTAAACATAACCTCATGCTGATGTGGCTCCAGAACCGGGCCTTTAATATATGGCACCATTTCATTCAGGATACTCCCATCCTGTGTGCTTTTTATATATGCTGCTACTGCATAGGGAAGCCAAAGCAAATCATCCGTAATCCTGGTCCTTACCCCGACTCCTGTCGGAGGATGCCACCAGTGCTGGACATCCCCCTCCTCAAACTGCCGGCTGCAGGCAATGAGGATCTGCTTTCTTAGTGCCTCCGGCTCCGTAAAGGTCAGGGACAGGGTGTCCTGCAGCTGATCCCTGTATCCGTAGGCTCCGCCGCATTGGTAAAAGGCTGTTCTCGCATTAATTCTGCAGGAGATTGTCTGATATAGGAGCCATCCATTTACCATAATATCAATTGCCGGATCCGGGGTCTTCACCTTAACTACGCCCAGGATGTTATCCCAATAGTCCTTCAAGCGGTTATACTCGCACTGGACCTTTGCCAGATCCTTGTACTTATACCTGATCCTGCGGATTTCATTCATATCATTGCTATAGCCTAAGCCAAAGATGACCTGCTTGCTTTCCTTTGGCGCTACTGCTAAGGACACCTGTATGACTCCGCAGGGATCATAGCATACCCCCGTATGGCAGGAAAGCTTAGTATCCGCGCCCTCCGGGTCCTGGTAATCCCCGTGGGTTCCAAAAAACTCACGACGGTCCCCCGAGTACCCGATTACCGCTTCATTGGAAAAAAGGAAGGCCCGGTAATTCTGGAAACCAAAGGTATATATATTTTTTGCACTCAGGATTTCATGCTCGTTATCGTAATCCGTCAGGATGTAAGGACCAGTCTGCTCCCTCCCGGTACCCAAAACCCATTCCGCGTAATAGCTTAAGCGGAAATACTTCATATGCTCCGTCTGGTTTGTCAGGTTCAGCTGCCAAAGCTTCACCGGCTCATCACTGGGAACAAATACCGTCAGCTCCGAGTGGACGCCCTCCTCCTCATGGAGGAATTTGGAATATCCAAAGCCATGACGGACCAAATATTTGCCCCTGTCCATCCTTCCCAGGGAGGCAGGCGTCATCAGCCCGCCTGTGACCTCATCCAGGATATAGATTGCCTCCGAGGCTTTGTCGCTGACCGGATCATTTGACCAGGGCGTTATCTTATTCTCCCTGCTGTTAAAGGCCCAGGTAAATCCAGCTCCGGACTCCGAGATCTGAAAGCCGAAATTTTTATTCGCTGCCACATTGATCCAGGGGGCAGGAGGCCTGTTTTCTCCCTCCAGGACAATTTCATACTCCCGTCCATCTTCAATAAACCCTCCAAACCCATTAAAAAATTGATGTGAACCCGGTATTATATTTTCCAACTATCTTCCTCCTCTCGGGCTTATTCCTCCGTCAGCTCCGGCGTACTTTCCCTTACAGTCCTGAAATAAACCCCTGTTTTATCTGAAAATACAACCCTTGCTACGGTATAAAGCAAATCTATCTCGGCAGGGATCATTTGATAGGTGTATATTAAGAAAAAGCTGGGTCTGTTATTTTCCTGCTCATGGATCCGCATGGAGCTGGTCATGTCATTAATGAAATCGGCTACCTCCTGAAGGTATCCGTGCTTTGCCTCAATTAAAATAACCAGATCTACCATAACCCGGTTCAACCGCAGGTATTCATAGGCCTTTAAGACATCCTTGATGATACCCTCCTCTTCCACAGTCCTAACCCGGAGCAGTAAAATCGGATTATCTCCCGAAATACCGAATCTCCATAGGAAGCTCTGGTTTTTGAAGTTTCTCCTGATTCTCTCCTCCGGTCCGCGGTAGGCGACGGAAGGGTAAAAGATGGGGCTGATCAAATCCTGGAACGCATTCATCTGGGAACGGGTCATTTCCAGGTATTTCAGCTCTATATCCTTTTGCAGGCGGAATTTCTCCATAATATCATCAATACGGTAGCAGACATTCAGCTCCTCACTGAGCCTGATTGCCTCGTCCCTGCTTTCACATACCCCGGTAACAAAGGATACACATACCGTTTCTCCCGGGGCGAGCATAAGCTTTACCCTTAGGCTCATAATGGGGTCATTGCAGAAACCGGAACGGCCCGAGAAGGTGATGCTTTTCATAACGGACTCCGGATTTGCAAGGGTGTGGTTTCTTCCTATGAATTTCTTTCTGTCATTTTCATATTCCACCTGTACCGGAAGCTTTGTCCCCGTCCTCACCATATGGATCAGATATGGCTGCTCTCCCTTTTTGCTCCTCCGCTTTGCAAGGAATATTCCATGCTGCTCCAGGTATTCACTTTCCAGGAACAATTTATTAAAGGCCGGATGGCTCATTTCTGCAAGATGGGTATCACCGACAAGCTCAAGATAGCTGGTAAGCTCGAATTTTCTCTCATTGCCTGTATGGTTTGTCAGGGATACCTTACGGATCTCAACGGAATGGTCTGGGTCTAAGCTGACCAGGGTCTGGGTCGAGATATTCCCGTCCCTCCTGATAAATTCCGCCTGGTGGGGCGCAAAGATCACCTGGTATTCATCCGGCTGCACTCTGGTTGGATGGTAGGAGCTGCTCCATACCTTGCCGGAGGTCTGGTCTTTAATATAAATATAGTGGCCAGTATCCGCATAGATGTCCGGCCTCCACCGGTACAGCATAAGGTCATCGTATTTTGAAAAGCCGTCCCCGTCCGAGGTGATCATCAGGGAATACCGGTTATTTGATAAGATATTTGCCACCGGAATGCTGGGCGCAACGTCACCCACATACCGCTTGCTGTAGCCCTCCTCCCGAAACAGCGGCTTCCCGATCTTGATGGTATAGCCCCGTTTTGCCAGGGAGATTAAATTAGACTGGCGCTTTTCCTCCAGCAGCACCTGGGCAGCCATGACCATGATTTCGCAGTGGAACCGCTCCCTCATAATGCCGTGGTGGAGGTAATTATTAATGGCTACCAAAATCATGCCCTGATGGTGGGCCATATGGGATCTGACAATGCAATAGGGCGTCATTTCCGTGGAGCTTGGCAGGTTAAAATCTACGGCTTCAAAAAAACCGTAATCACTATAGGCTCCCATATCCATCAAGCGCCCCAGGTTTGAGATACACTCCTCCCATACATAATCCAGGGCCAGCATCGTTGCATAGGGCGTCACCACCAGAGGATTTTTACGGACCGGCTGCAGCCTGATCTTTGGTACTCCGAAGGCCTTATACTGGTAATTCGAATTTAAGTCGAAGCGGTAATATTGGGATTCTGAAATCCCCCAGGGGATACCAGCCTCCTTCGCATATTTTATCTGCTGCAGTATTGCCGCCTGGAAGGTTTCTGAAAATACGGAGCCCTCATAGTTCTTCATGACCAGCCCCGGCATCAGGTATTCGAACATCGTACCGCTCCAGGAGACAAAGCAGGGGATCCCATTTACTATGGTGTAGGGTCTTCCCAGCTTATACCAGTGCTTTAACGGCACCTCTCCCTTGGCAATGGCCAAAAAGCTGGTCAGGGCTGATTCTGATGCCATCAGGTCATAGCAGCCCGCATCCAATGTCTGGGAATCCACATGGTAACCGATATGGAACAGCAGCCTCTTATGGTCAAATAAGAACCCAAAATCCGCATTATCCAATAAATTATCTATCCTGTTGCAGATTGTCCTGATCCGGTTGACCAGGCTGACAGCATATTTATTCTCCTGCTCCGCCAGCTCCCGTAAGGCCGGGCAGGAAGCCAGCTTCATTTCCTTAAGCTTAAGGGATATGCTTTCATTTACCATGTTTTCAATGTTGCCCTGTAGCTGGTAAATCCAGTAATGGTCCTCTTCCGGACTCAGGGGACGGTTATTAATTTCCTCCCATATTTCCTTGATTTTTTCCAGGAACTCCCCAATCACCAGATTACCGTCTATTTGGAGGAAATTAGTCAGGGGATACTTACTCCTTATTATGGTATTATTTAATTCCCTTATCATCAGCTCTGTTAAGACCGGCTGGTCCAGCTGGTTTTGCAGACCGTTCTTTAGCGCAACCATATGCCCGAGGAAATTACCGCTGTCTACGGTTGAAATATAAGCAGGATTAAGAATCTCCAGTGTTTTTATTTCATACCAGTTGTACAGATGGCCTCTCCACTTTGGCAGCTTCTGCACCGTATCCATCAGCTGCTCAAGACGGTCTACCGTGGAGCTGATGGTCTCATAACCGAAATCCCTTGCAGAAAGGATCGAAAGGAATTGGAGCCCGATATTCGTCGGCGAGGTTTTGTCACTCACCCTTATCGATTGCCGTATGCGGTAATCCTGTCCCATCTGGCAATTATCCGGGCACAGGTAATTGTTGTCCTTCACTGAAAAGTCCTTAAAAAACTGCCAGGTTCTCCTTGCGGTATCCTGTAGCAGCTTCTGGCTTTCTTCCCTCTCCTTTTCTGATACCTTTCCTCCTGGCTGGCTGATGCCGTAAGCAAGGTAAAAGGAGATCATCCATATAAAAGCAACAATGGTGTAGAGAAGGAGCACACCCAGGGTCCGCCTGTCCTTACATAATATGACCAGTAAGGCAACCGCCGGCAGAAAGGATGTCCACATCATAAGGAAATATCCCTTCACCGTATTAATAATAGAGGAATCCACCGCTTCCGCCGTATTCCAGCGGAGTAGATTCTTCTTGCTGACCAGCAGGCGGTATAAGGTACGCAGCATTGCATCCGTAGCGATATAAGCCCGGTAAGGAGTAATTGCAAACTCTAAGAATGCCCGTTCAAACAGCACGCCCAATTCCCTGAAAAAGCCCTTATAAACAAGTGCCAGCTTAGGGCGGAGCATCTTCTGGGTTATTACTGCAACTAAAAGCACAAGGATCTGGAAGATATCCGAAAAGAACACCAGTGGGAGCCAGAGGTAATAGGCTCCCGGAAACCAGAGCAGATTGATCAGGATTACCAGTACCTTACTTAAGGGTACAAAGCTGCGCCTCAGGTTATCAAATATCTTCCATCTTGCCAGGGCACACAGGCTCCTGTTCCCAAGCTTCTTCCCGGTGAAAATCCAGGGCAGGAGCTGCCAATCCCCCCTGATCCAGCGATGCTCCCTCTTTGCAAAGGAAATCACGCTGCTCGGGAAGGTATCCATAATTTTTGCAGTACTGGAAAATGCGGTTCTGGCATAGCAGCTTTCCAATAGATCATGGCTCAGCACTGAATTTTCCGGTATTGTATTATTTAACAGCTTATGGAAGGCCTTCGCATCATAGATACCCTTACCGATATATATTCCTTCATTAAAAATATCCTGGTAAATATCAGAAATCACTGCACCGTAATGCGTCAGGCCTGATTGTCCGCCAAAGAGCTCCGCAAACCGGCTCCCCTGCTTATCCACAATATGGTTGCGGACAGAGGGCTGGATGATGACATAGCCTTCCTTGACCTTACGGTTTGCTTCGTCCAGAACAGGCTGGTTTAGGGGATGGTCAATTAAGCCGACTAATTTTGCCGCATTGTCCCTGAGCAGATTCGTATCCGCATCTAAGGTGATTACATAGCGGAATGTCTCAAGTATCTCCTCGTCACACCATATGCCGGAAAAGGTGGTGGAATCCTTTGGTACTCCATTCAACAGGTTATTAAACTCCTCCAGCTTTCCTCTTTTTCTTTCCCAGCCCATATAGCAGTTTTCAGATTTATTAAACCTCCGGTACCGGAAGAATAGGGAGAACCTCTGATGCTCGCCGGGATATAGTTCATTCAGCTCCTTCATCCTCTGGATCAGGGCAGCCGTGATTTCCTCATCCTTTGGGAGGAAAGGCTCCAGCGCATCTTCGTAATCCACCAGCAGGGCAAAGAACAGGTTTGGCTGCTGGTTTGCCAAATAATGCTTTTGCAGCCTCTTCATATATTCAAGGCCTTGTTTTTTTGAGGAAATGATCACGGGCATTACAATAAATGTCCGGGCGGAATCCGGAATATCTCTCAGATAATCCAGGGAAGGGATCTTCTTTACTGCAATCCTCCTCGTGAAAATGAAGTTGTTAAGCTCCATCGCTATGCTTAAGGTTAATGGCAAGCCGACCAGCAGGATCACAAAATTATAAAGGACCCGGTCGTCTGCCGTAGTGCGGTATAGGATATAGGCGATCAGCCCGCAGATCAGCCCAAGGATCACAAAGAGGGAAGCAAAATATAAAAAGCCCTTGCTGTTTTTATGCCTTCCGACAGAATTTGATTCCGGTTTATTTAAAACCTTTGCTTTTAATAGGGAATATCCGCTCCCCAGAAGATAAGAACCCACATGGTGGGACTGATGCAGCGCTTCATTCCCCTTCACTGCCAGCTCCAGACAGTCGGAAGCAATCTTCTCTTCGCCGATATGGTACTTAAGGGACAGCTTCACAACCACCTCACGGTACATTCCCCGGGCCTCCGGATCCATCTTTGCATAGATGCCTGCCGGGTCACTGGAAAGGATCTTCTCCAGGCAGGAATACTGTTCAAAGAATTTCTCCTCATCCACCTCATTGATGTCCCTGAGGCTGACGATCAGGGCACGGATATTTGTTTCTAAAAAGGACTCTATCTTTCCTTCTTCCATGAAGATGGCCGAAGCCCTCAGCTGTCTTCCCTTTGTCCCAAAATGGTATTCAATATACCTTTGTATTAATAAATCATTGACCGACATGTTCTTTAGCAGGTAAATCACATGGGAATGGAAGGAATAATCATTTGCCAGACCTGGATCCAGCTTTGTCAGTAAGGGTGTAATATCCCCCCTGTAATCGCTATGGGATTTATCCAGCCTTTCCCGCACAAACCGGTCAGCTTTTGATTTCACATCAATCACATGGATAATTTCCTCTGACATTTCAATGATATTTTCCAGAAGGCAAAAGCCAAGTATCTCCGGCAATACCCAGATCTCCTTATCTGTTAAGGGTATGACCTGCTGGTATGCATTCAGCATTACCTGGATATTTTCTTCTCCGAGATGTCCCTGGGACAGCGCAACCATCTTTTTCGCAACCACATAAATTCTTGGGAAGCCCCGGCACTCCTTTGCCTTTAGGATTGGCAGCACTTCATAGCTGTTGCCCGAGGTACGGACTTTTTTTATCTCACGATACATCATCTGGTAATTGTCAAATAACCAACGGGCAGCCGGTATCAAGGAAATGATGTCCGTAGAAAGCTCCGAAATCGTGTTGCGGATTTTATTTAATTTCTTATAAGCGACCTGATTATAATCATCCAGGACAAAATTGTACCTGAACAGGCTTACCTCCTTATGGCTCTCGGCAAGCAGCGTCATCTGGCTTTCCCATACCGATGGACCATACTTTATATCCTCGCCGGCAAAAGGCTCCTGAAAGTGCACCCTCTTACCGATATGGCTAAATCTCAGGTACAATAAAACCAGTATAAAAATAATCAGTGCAATTAAGATAAGTAATACAATTATCCGAAACGGTGAATTTATATAGAAATTAATCCCATCCATCACAGAAACAATTATCCTCCTTATAATGGGGCACTCCCTGAAACTTCCCTGCATGCATCCTTGGGGCTGCTTTTCCGGGAGTACCCTATAGTCAATTTGGTTATCTATAGATAGTGTGCCTATTTTTCCATAAAAAAAACAGCGCAAGATATATTGTGCCATTTTTATCGTAAGTTATTATATTTTTACATCAGACTATCATATATTTATAATAATACAAATCAAATCGGAGTAATTAAGGTTGAAAGAAGTAAAATTAACGAACGAAGGGGGGACCGGGTTCATGTCAGCACTTTCATGGCTATTAGTGCGGTGTAAAAGGCATGGACATAAACATGGATCAGGAATGTAGTAACCGGATCGTAAATGAAGATTATGCTGATTTCATCATTCAATCCGGCAGCAGCTTAAATGCTCTTAGGAATGAATTAGATATTTGTTATGTCCCAATAAATGATCAATATGTTGTCATCTATACTCCGATTGCGGGTATTCCCGATAGGTTCCTTCATTTAGTCGGATATTTTGCTTATCCGAAATGCTTTGGATTGACTGATATTGCAAGCCTCCAGCAATCTGGAATTAACCGGGTCCGTAATGTGCCGACCCTAAACCTTCTGGGGCAGGGGGTATTAATCGGATTGATTGACACAGGGATCGAATATACCCACGAAGCCTTTAAGAATGCGGATGGAACCTCACGTGTCCTATCCATCTGGGATCAGACCATACAGAATGAAGACGCCAGACCTGCCGGTTTTTATTATGGTACGGAGTACACACAGCAGCAGATTAACGAAGCCCTGCGCGCACCCGACCCATTATCCGTCGTACCGAGCACAGATACCAACGGGCACGGCACGGCCCTTGCAGGTATCGCGGCAGGAAATGTAAATGAAGCAAATAACTTTTCCGGTGTTGTCCCCGCTTCGGAGCTGGTGGTAGTTAAATTAAAAGAAGCCAAGCGAATCACAAGGGAATTCTGGAAGATTCCGGAAGGCCCCGTATGCTTCCAGCAAACTGATATTCAATTCGGACTTAAGTACCTGATTCAGAAGGCTGAAGAGGTCCAACGGCCCATCTCCATTATCATCGGATTTGGAACCTCCCAGGGTGCCCATGATGACAGAGGAGTCCTGTCCAACTATTTATCCAATATTGCCATCCAAACCGGCGTATGTGTTTCAATCTCTGCCGGGAATGAGGGCAGCAGCATGCACCATTACCATGGAGAGATAGCGCAGGGGGCTAACTATGATACCATGGAGCTGAACGTCGGTCCAAATGAACCAGGTTTTACCATGGAGATCTGGGGAAAGGCGCCCAATACCTTTTCCATTGACATGTCATCCCCCTCCGGTGAATATATTGCCAGAATTCCAGCCCGCTTAAATGAGAACCAGGTAATCCGGTTCATCTTTGAGCGGACTGTCATAAATATTGATTACCAGATTATTGAGGCTGAAACCGGGGATCAATTGATTTTACTGCGCTTCACTGACCCGGCCGAAGGAATTTGGCGCTTCCGGGTCTATTTAAGCGGTGACTTATCTGCCGATTTTCATACCTGGCTGCCGATTACGCCCTTTATCAGCCCAGGTACTTACTTTATCCGCCCTGACCCTTATACCACAATAACTTCACCCGGAAATACCATTGTGCCCGTTGTTGCTACGGCCTATAACTATACCAATGAAACCCTATATGTAGATGCCAGCAGGGGCTTTACAAGGGATAATAACATTGCCCCCACACTTGCTTCTCCCGGAGTAAACCTGATTGCACCGGCGCTGGATAATACCTACGCTCCCGTCACCGGAACCAGCATTGCTGCCGCACACACGGCAGGAGTTGGAGCCATGCTGTTGGAATGGGGCGTTGTCAGGAACCGGTATAATCAGATGGATACCATTGACATTAGGAACATATTAATCCGTGGAACCGTAAAAAATCCGAATTTCAGCTATCCAAACCGTGAGTGGGGATTTGGCATTTTAAATTTGTTCGATTCCTTCACCAGCTTAAGCGGAGAAAGTTCATAAACAGAAAATCAGTATCTATCATAAAGAAATAGAGGTAGCCTATGGAATTTTGCCAAATGCCCCAACAAAACCAATATACCTTTGGCTGGTCTGTATATAATAGTAATCTTGAATTCTTTCACGCCATGCAGGAGGGTGTTCTTGCAGCTGCCGCGGAGCTTGGAATCACTGTTCTTCCCCATAATCAAAACGGGGAAACGCAAGAAATGATAAACGGCAGCTTAAACCTGCTCTCCCAGGGGATTAATGCCCTGGTCATATCGCCTGTGAACCCGCAGGCCATGGGCGTCATTGCTGATATGGCTAACCAGGAAAATATTCCAATCGTGGTTGTGGATGTCGGCACCGGCGGAACCAATGTGGCCGCTTTTATTTTATCGGATAATTACGGCGGCGGTGTCCTGGCTGGCGAATATGCCCTCACACTACTTCAGGAATACTCTATAGCAAGCCATAATGCAGTCATCATTAAGGTCGAAGCGACCTCCACCTATGCCCGGATGCGGGGCAGGGCTTTTAAGAGGGTTCTGACAGATGCCGGTTACCAGATTGCCGCTGTAGCCACCGGTAATTCGGATACGCTGCAGGCCTATGAGCTTATGAAAGGCTTCATCGCCGCATACCAGGAGGATCTGGCCATCGCGTTCTGCGAGAATGACCGGATGGCTCTTGGCGCGGCACAGGCGGTTCTGGAGGCAGGCAAAAAGGGGCAGATATTGATCATTGGCTTTGATGGGATACCTTCCGCCATTGAAGCCATCCAACAAGGCTTGATGCAGGGAACAATTGCACAACAGCCCTTTGAGATGGGGAGGCTTGGCGTACAATCGGCAGATACGGTCTTAAGGGGCGGTGAAATTATTTTTGACGATATGCAGCTAAAGGCGCTGTATGTGCCTGTCTATTTAATTGACCAATACGGCCATGAATGGAAATGAACCTTCAGCCCGACAAAAATAGGTCTTCCGGCCATCCCTTTTAGGAATGACTGAAAGACCTATCCTTAATTATCTTAGCTTATTCTTCCGTTACTCCTTTAGGAGCAATGGCTTCCTTAGGATCAATTATCTGCTTTCCGCTGATAATACCTTCTCCAACGCCGGTAACATTAATATTTTTCGTCGTTTTAGCTTCGAGGCTGTCTGACATAATAATATTCTTCATGTCAATTCCCACGGAGCTTTGAACCGTGTCAAATACCTTTGCCATTACAACCGGAACATTGTCGACTACACTATCAACCCCGCCGCCATAGATCTTAATATCGGAAATCTGGCTGAGCGGCTCGGCAATTGCCTTCGCAAGCTCAGGTAATTTTTCAATCAATTTATCAGCCATAGCTGCATTGGTATATTTCTTGTATGCCTCTGCCCTTTTCTCCATCGCTTCCGCTTCCGCAAGACCCTTCGCCTTGATTGCTTCCGCCTCAGCCAGACCAATGGCGCTGATGGCCTTCGCCCTTGCCTCACCGTTGATGGACTGGGCATCCGCTTCTGCTCTCGCTTTCAGGGTAATTGCCTCTGCCTCCGCATTCGCTTCTGCCTTTTTTGCTTCTGCCCTTGCTTCCGCTTCTGCAATCTTAGTGTATTTCTCCGCATCTGCTTCCGCCCTTTTTTGCTCGCGTTCCGCATTAGCCGGTTCTACTACCTTTGTCTTCAATTCTTCCCTGGTCTTTTCCGCACGGCGCTGCTCTAATTCAGTCTGCTTTTGCTCCCTTGCAATTTCAACCTGGAGCTGGGCCTCCTGAAGCTCCTTCTGCTTTTGCTGCTTCAAAATATCGGCTTCCATCTGTGCCGCAATAATGTCTTTGTTCGTAATGCTCTTCTGGATCTCATATGCCGCATCCGCTTTTGCCTTTGCAGATTCCTGCTCAGTCCTGTACTCAGATTCACGGACCTCTTTAGCCTTGATTGCCGCACTTACTTCTGTCTCTGCTTCCAGTCTGGCTCTCTCGCCTTCCTTTGTTGCCTCGGACTTCTTAATGGATTCTTCCTTCAAGGCCATGGCCTGTGCGATCTCAGCATCCTTTTTCTTTTCTGCGATCTGCTTTGCACCGAGAGCCCTGATGTAGCCATTCGTATCATTTACATCCTTAATGGAGAAGTCCTTTAATTCCAGACCCATCTCACCAATCTTGGTGCCAACCACTTCCTGCACTTTGGCGGAAAAGGCTTCCCTGTCGTTATAAATCTGCTCTACTGTCATAGATGCCACGATTTCACGTAATTTACCCTCCAGGATTAAGGTAACCTGATCTGCAATCGATCTTTGGATCTGCATCTCATTCCCACCGGTAAATTGCTCAATTGCTGCATAAATACTCTCGTGGGTGTTCCGGACCTTAATTACGGCAGTACCCACAACGTCAATGGGAACACCCTGTGAAGACATGGTCTGTGATGTATTGATGTTTAACTGGATGTTACCTAAGGATATTACATCCGTTCTTTCCAAAACCGGGATTACGATTCCACCACCGCCGGTGATTACCCTTTTCTTCATACCGGTAACAACCATCGCCCTGTCCTGGGGCACCTTCTTCCACATACGCAGAATAACGGTTAGTATTGCCACGCCTGCCACCACTGTAAGCACCGTAACAAAAATCGGTAAAAAGTTTACTCCTATTCCTGCTGCACCATTCATGTCAAATCCTCCTTATTCGATTCCCTTTTTATTCATATTTATTTTTTGGTTCAACAATAAATATCCCATTCTTTATCTCTAATACCTTGACAGTCCTTCCTGTCGGCAGCCGCAGCTGCTCATCTGCACATTTTGCAGGATAGCTCACCCTGATATTCTTGAGGGTAACAAAGCTTACGGTTCCCAGCTGCCCCGGCAAGATTGTATCCACTACTGTCCCTTCATAAAGCAGCAATTCCTTCTCGTCAACCCCTGTATTATCCACTTGTATCCTCTTTAAGGTTTTAATCAAGCTCTGGACAATGACCGCTGCCACATAGCCAAATACAATTGCAGCAATAAAGGTGATGATATTTCCGGTACCCTTATAGGTCAGGATGCTTCCTATTGCCCCGAACACAACAGCCAAAGCAGAGAGCGCCATTGAGGAGGTCGGCAATAATCCTATCGCAATCATATCGCCTATTCCCTGCCCCGGATCACCGGCGGTTCCTAAGGCCATGCCCGGATCTAAATCAGCTTGGAATACGGGATCAATATCCGCACCGGTTCCCGCGTCAAGACCTGCATCGATTCCCGTGTCAAAGCCTGCATCAATACCTGTGTCGATTCCTGTGTCAAAGCCTACATCAATTCCCGCATCAACGCTTACATCAGGCGTATCAAAATCAACTCCGGCATCCGCATCCGCCCCATTTCCCAAGAATCCGAAAGCGAAGCTTATTAACGGAAGAACCGCACCTCCTGCAAGAAAGCATAGATAAACTGTCAACATACTATCGAACCCCTTTACATGGTCAGTTATTTCCGGCTCCCAGCCGATCGTCACTGACCTTCTTATAATCTGATTGACCTTGTATACAACTCAAACTAACGGACATTTGGCCGTTAGACCACTGGGTGCCGGATGTTAAATGATTTTCATTTCACACTAACGGACATTTGGCCGTTAGGCCACTGGGTGCCGGATGTGCAATGATCTTCATTTCACATTAATTACAGTATATATTTTCCTCAGCCTTTTTTCAACACCTTTACGGGTTTTAAACCAATTCTTAATCTATTCTTAATTATTTGGACGCTGCCCAGTATAACGTTTACTATATAACTATGTATTTCTGAGGATAAATTTAAAGCTGCCGCAAAGTATTTTTTACAACAGCTTTTTCTGATTGTTTATGAAATTTATTTATCAAATTCAAAGTCAGCATAATCTTCCTTTGTAAACCTATGGTATGTGGCGTGGCAGTCCTCGAATTTAATACAGTAACGGTAGGCATCCGGCTTTCCATCCTCAAAATAAACCAGATAGTCGAATTCCTCCCCAGGCATTTCCTCGCATACCACATGGTTTGAATAACGCCCAAATACTCCTAGGATATCCTCCATGGAACAGTCATGGAGCCTTATCTTATCAATAAACTCAGTTAAAAAGTCCCGGTCCCAAACCTCCCTGAATACAAAATCCACCCCTTCCGGCGGCACAAGGATGCAGAACCGGTCGCCCTTATTTGTATGCCCTACCCTGCCTAAGCTTGGCTCCACATACCGGCAAAATTGGTCCAGTACGGCCTGCAAATCAGCTATAGCCAGCTCCGTACCTAAGATCCGGTTAATTGATCCGGCAGGATAATATAGCCGGATGGTTTCGCTCCGGTATCCCAGCTTGATCTGCTGCTCTACAATGATATCAATCATATTCTTTTCTAATGCCTGAAACTTTGGCTGTTGCTGTAATTGCACCGTTGACCTCCGATCCTTGCCATTTTCTGGACAGGTAAATATAGCATCTGCCCCAGAATGCTTTATAGCTTTATAGTTTTATAGTTTTATAACTATATCGCTTTATAAACTTTATAATACGGTATCCTGACCATTAATTTGATTGTTTCTTTGGTTATTTATCTGCTCCGCCCTATAATCCCCATAGATCACAAATAGCAGGGAAAAGATAAACAAGGATACAATACTGGAAAAAATCAATAGGCCGATATATCCAGGTGTCATAATAATCCCCTGTGATATCGTATCATAGCAAATAATTTCATAAATAATAATGGGGAGATATATTATAAGTATAGTTACAACCAGCTTCCAATAGTTTTTAACCCCTGCTTTTGCACCATTTTTTATCCCCTGGAATACCTTCACATCATCCATAACGATCGCCGGAAGGCATAGTAATACAAAGGGAATTACAAAAATTATGGCAAGCATGGTAAAGACCGTAATAAACAGGCTCAGAGACTGTGTCGTACCATTTCCGCCCATTACCTGTAAGATTGTAAATGGTATTGTGATAATAGATATAATAATTCCGAGAGCAAAGGATACGGCTATCCCAAGCAGAAGCAGCAGTAAAATCCTGACAAGGAAATGCTTCAGTCCGGACCAAAATGAATGGGCAGCTGTTTTCCCTTTCAAAGCGGCCTCTGAGAGCATGTTACTAAATCCGGTTATGAATAAGAGATATAATATAAACACCAGGCCAAGCGCCAAAAGCATCTTCGCCATCATTATTATATAAACAGAAAAATTGATATTAACATTCTCCATTAACTGGTTTATATTATTGGGAAAAAGCAGAAGTACGATCAATAACATCAGCAGTACATTAATACCATAAAACAAAATTATAACAGGAT
>JARKQP010000355.1 GCA_029974875.1 Mobilitalea sp. | reverse complement strand
TGTCGGGCATTCGTATTTACAGTAAAACGAATCTCCTTTCTCAAAACCCATTCTACATGGCTTTGCATCTGTTACGTTAATTTCAAATTCCCAATCTTCAACGATTGTCTTATTCATAACTGCCCTCCCCTCGCAAATTCTAATTTAATAAAGAATACCATAAGTAAGGGCAAAAATATAGTATTGATTATTTATATGCCTCTTTTAATAATCAGCTTTGTTTGTAAACTGACTTTATTGGTATGACGCATGTTTATTTTATCCATATCGATTTCCTTTCACAATTTACTCAAAAATATCCCTAGGGGATATGACTCGTTGTAATAGTGCTAACAATCGATTCCACCTGTCATATGCCGCGTCACAGGATCGTACGGAAACATGAATTTCAGCTTGAGATTGCAAGCAATCCAATTACGTTCTCACTCCATTCGGATGATATCTCCAAAGAATCCTATCCCTTCAGTATAAATTAACTGCGTTTTAATATTTTTCCGTTTGGGAGGCCTAGTGCAGTTCTATTACCTAGCTCTCTCAAACGGATGTTCCTTATCTTTTAGATCCAGCTTCACCTCTTTAACAATTCCTTCAGGTTGCCGCTAAAACAGCTTCATCACCAATTCATACACCACCGGAACCAGCACTGCCGGTAACAGGTTACCGCATTTAATCTTCTTCCCAAAGATCATATTGACACCGATCCCAAAGATTAAGACAGAACCAATGCATGAAATATTGGAAATCATCTGGTCGCTTAAATACGGCTCGATATACTTTGCTGACAGTGTAATGGCTCCCTGGTATAATCCTAAGGGGATAACGGAGAAAAACACACCGATTCCCAGGGTTGATGCAAAAAAGATGGAGCAGGTCCCATCAATAAAACCCTTCGCATAGAGCATGGAGCCATCCCCTGACAGCCCATCCTGCAAGGATCCGATAATTGCCATTGCACCGACACAAAATAACAGTGAGCTGTTTACAAAGCCTTCCACGAAGTTCCGGCCGGACTCTCCCTTTACCTTGAGGGCTTTTTTTATTTTTTCACCGATTCTTTCCAGCCTTGTCTCAATATCAATCAGCTCCCCAAAGAAGGCTCCAACTGCAAGGGATACGATCATCAGCATAACATTTGCAGTGCCAAGGGTTCTGCCTTCCACCGTGAATAAGCCCTGGAGCGCCCCGCTGATGCCGATGAACATAACGGCCATACCAAGGGCATTCATAATTGTATCCTGGAACCTCTGCTTTAAGCCTCCCTTAATTAGGATTCCCACTACGGCACCGAATAAAATAAATGCCATATTTGCTATTGTACCTAAACCTACCATTGTTTTCTCCTGTTCGTATTATGCCATTCCGCAAGCTGACATTGCATAATGTCAGCCGACATTATACCATGGGGAAATCACCATGGTATGGCGCTTTGCGCCAAGATGCGCACTTCCGCTGGTCGGCGCCAGTATAATATCTGCCGATATTATACCATGGAAAATCACCATGGTATGGCACTTCGTGCCAAGATGCGCACTCCCGCTGGTCGGCGCCAGTATAATATCTGCCGATATTATACCATGGAAAATCACCATGGTATGGCACTTCGTGCCAAGATGCGCACTCCCGCTGGTCGGCGCCAGTATAATATCTGCCGATATTATACTATGCCTGTTGTCTGCTCTACCTCTCTTAAGGCCAGGATTGTC
>JARKQP010000169.1 GCA_029974875.1 Mobilitalea sp. | reverse complement strand
TTATTCCTTGGAGAAATATTGGCGATTTTACCATCCTCATATTGGTCCAAACGGCACTCATCCAACCATTTACGGATAACAGGATAACAATCCTCTAAAAATAATCCAGTCTCTACAAAGACGCCCATATCCCCGGTCCATGCAGCACGCTCCCTAGTCGGGCAATCTGTTGGAACATCACAGAAATTGGATTTCTGGCTCCAGATGCTATTTCGCACCAGCTGGTTCACATCCTCATTAGAGCACTCAAACCAACCTGTCTGTTCCATGTTGGAATACACCGCAATGGAAGTGAAGACCGCTCCTGATAAATCTATGCTGGTCTCCACCTTTGCATAACGAAATCCCCAGATAGTAAATCTGGACTTATAATGGTTTAACCCTTCTTTACAGGTAAACACTACCCTTTGCTCTGTTCCACCCTCCTTATGCCGGTTACGGTCCTGGAAGTTCTCTGCTGTAAAATTCCCGTTTTCATCCAGAGATTCCCCATGTGTCATAACAATGATGTCCCCCGCATGGGCATTTACGGTAAACTCAATATAGCCGGCCAGGTTCTGGCTGTAGTCTATAACGGTCTCTCCATTTGGCGTAGTGATTATCTTGCCATTAAAACGTTCACACTCTACGATTGGCAGGGAATTAGAGCATGCAAAGTTTGCTGTGCCGAATTCTTCTATTTTCACCCCATGCCAGCCCGTTAGTTCCTCCATTCCAGCATCATATACTTCACCCTGTTGCATATCATTCTCACGGATTGGTCCTTCCCCAGTAGCCTGCCAGTTCTCGTCAGAGATACATACTGGTATGCCATCAACCTCTAATTGAAAGAAAAGAGCAATATCTTCCCCATATAGATTACGGTCTCCATCCACACCGGAGCAACTGCGATACCAGCCATCCCCTAAGATGACCTGAACATCATTAGCTCCCTCTTTTACCAATCCTGTTACATCGTAAGTCTGATATGCCAGTTTCTTATCGTAGTTATAAGTTCCTGGAGCAAGGACAAATTTCCCTACACGCTGACCATTAATGTATGCTTCATATAATCCATGACAGGTAATATACAATCTTGCTTGTTTTCCTGCCGGTGCTTCAAAAGAATTCCTCAAATAACTTGCCGGCTTATGTACTTCAGGATCACAGTCCGGTTCCGGATTGATCCATTTGGCAACAAGCTGTGCCTGATCTAAAATTCCCATCTCAAAGGTAGCTTCTTCGCTCCAACCGCCAACCTCACTATCCTCATCCCAGAGACGTACCCTCCAGGATACGTACTGCTTACTTCCCAAATCTGCGCCAAAGACAGCCCCCATCTTGTTTGTAGTAACCTTACCACTATTCCAGATGACAAACCCATCTGACAAGGCCTCAATTTCATAGGCGGTCTGAGTAATACCTCCCTGGCAAACCCATGACAGATATGGTTTTGTAATATCAATGCCCATGGGATTTACCAAATGTTCCGTTCTAAGATTAATTGCTTTCATAAATCATTCTCCTAATCTATTCTGGCTGTGGAATTTGATTCTGGTTTCTCAACCGGTTGCAACACCTTGCCTGGCTCTTTTTGTGTTTCATAGATATCAAAAATCCTCCGAAGAAGATACGAAGAAACATAGGATAAGAGCGATACACCAATTAATATAATAATTATCATCAAAGGAACTGATACATAAAATCCATAAGCCATACAGCAGAACAGAATCAGCAGGGCTCCACTTGATGACAAATGGCGAAAGGCCATCCGGACCGCAAGGGTAATGGTACCTTTCATATTATTTTGAAAACGGGCCTGCAAATGGAAGACCATCATACAGGTCAGCCCTAATATGACCAAACAAATGCAGAAGATACCGGCAAGTATAACTCCCGCCCAGTTAGCCCAGCGGGAAAAATAATATATATCACCTGCCAGCACAATCCCAACCAATACAATTGCCATCCAAATACTAGTAGCCTGGCGAAAATTTATTCGAAAAGCTTTCCAAAAACTTCTTAAAATATAGCCTTCCTCATTCCTTACCATTTTTAGGGTTACCGTATGAAGGGCTGTTGTTGCAGCACCTACTGTAACCAAAGGCAGGCTAAACAGAATCCATAACAGATTTAGACAAAATATTTGTACCACCTTAGTCATCAGACGGAAGAATGCATTATCATATTTAAAAAAATCTGTCATAATTATTTTTCCTTTCTTAAGGCAGCCTTATTCTTTAACTGCTCCAACCATCATTCCTTTTACAAACCATTTTTGGAAGATGGGATACAGGAAAAGACTCG
>JARKQP010000163.1 GCA_029974875.1 Mobilitalea sp. | reverse complement strand
GCGAGGGTGTCCACAGAAAACTTGGGCAGGCCCATGCTGAAAGGGATATCTTAAGCAGAATGGGAGAGGAGGCAAGGGGAGCAACCCTGTATGTGAATCTTGAACCCTGCTCGCATTTTGGAAGGACGCCTCCCTGCGTCGATATCATAAAGGAAAAAGGCATAAAACGGGTTGTAGTTGCCATGGAAGACCCTAATCCGAAGGTTAGCGGCAGGGGTATACAGATTTTAAGGGACGCAGGGATTCAAGTGATTGTTGGAGTCATGGAAAGGGAAGCGAAGAAGCTTAATGAAATTTTTATTAAATACATAAAAGAACCCTTTCCCTTTGTTATTTTGAAAACCGCTATGACTTTAGACGGTAAAATAGCCTCTCATAGGGGAGATTCATTCTGGATAAGCGGTGAAGATTCCCGAAGGGAAGTGCACAGGCTTCGCCAGCGCATTTCCTCCATTATGGTCGGTGTTAATACGGTTATTAAAGACAATCCTAAGTTGAATGTAAGGCTTGAGGAGGGCAATCCCAATAATCCCATACGCATTATAGTGGACAGCAGCGGAAGGATTCCTGTGGAATCTTATGTAGTAGAAACTGCCGGTGAAATTCCTACATGGGTAGCCACAACTGTAAGGATGAGGGCTGATAAGGAAGAAGAGTTAGTGCAAAAAGGCGTTAATGTTATACATATAGCAGAGAATAGCGGTAAGGTTGATATCAAAGAACTCATGGAATATATACATTCCCGGGGTGTTGACAGTGTCCTGCTGGAAGGAGGCAGTGAGTTAAATGCTTCTGTAATTGAGGCGGGGATGGTTGACAAGGTAATTATGTATATAGCCCCCAAAATAATAGGCGGGAGGAGTGCTCCTTCTCCTGTTGGAGGTACGGGCCTCTCAAAAATGCTGGATGCAGTCACTGTACAGTATATGGAGTCCCGTAAGGTTGGTGGGGATGTATGTATAGAAGGGTATCTAAAAACTCCGGTATGGGTGGGATAAAACAGAAGGGGTTAGTTTTTATAGAAGGGAGATACTATGTTTACAGGAATTATTGCAGAGATGGGGCAAATAAAGAAGATACAGCCTGGTGCACAGTCCATAAGGCTGACTATAAAGGGTAAAAGGGTACTGGAGCTTTCGAAGATTGGCGACAGCATAGCTGTCAATGGGGTATGTTTGACAGTGACACAGTTCGAGCAGGACGCTTTCAGTGCCGATGTAATGCCTGAAACGGTCAGAAGGACCGACCTCAGGGCATTAAAGGCCGGAGATTTTGTAAACCTGGAGCCTGCATTGCGCCTGGGAGATTCCGTCGGCGGCCATATGGTAAGCGGTCATGTAGATGGTGTTGGCAGAATAGTCTCAATCAGGAGAGAGGATAATGCCCTCTGGATTACAATTGAGGCTCATCCCTCAGTACTCCGCTATATAGTAACCAAGGGGTCCGTTGCACTTGACGGAATCAGCCTTACGGTAGCCGAGGTTGATAAATCCACCTTCAGCGTTTCACTTATTCCCCATACGGCGCAGGTTACTACAATTGGGAGAAGGCAGATAGGTGACCTTATCAATATTGAAACAGATATGATAGGCAAATACATAGAAAAATACGTTGCAGCTTATGAGGGAAGTAAATCCCAGGGTGTTACCATGGATTTGCTTGAAAAAAATGGATTTATTTAAAGGAGGAAAAGTATGAAGATAAACAGCATAGAAGAAGCGATAGAAGATATCCGCCAGGGGAAGATGCTTGTAGTAGTTGACGATGAGGACAGGGAGAATGAAGGGGATTTGCTTATGGCAGCTGAAAAGGTAACTCCTGAAGCCG
>JARKQP010000162.1 GCA_029974875.1 Mobilitalea sp. | reverse complement strand
ATTATACCATTATATTAATTCTTTACAACATAAATATTACATATTATGACAAAATACTTCAAGACTTCCTGATTTATCCCCTCCAGGTACCCTCACGAGGATTTGTACTGTCTGGGCCTCCCATCTTAGAGTTCTCCTAATTTGGGAATACCCTAATGAATTTTGGTATTACAACCGATATTTTAGAATATACTGTAAATTATTCCAATACGGTACGGATAAGAAATCTGAGAGGAGCAAGGTGATAGGTATGGAACGGCGGATGAGTAAAGGTTTTTGGGTTGCACTTGTAATTTTCAGCCTGATGGGGCAGGTTGCATGGGTTGTGGAAAATATGTATTTTAATGTGTTCATTTATAAAATATTCCACGCCTCCGCGGCGCAGATCTCCCTGATGGTGGGTCTGAGTGCAGTTACGGCAACGGTGACCACCCTTTTTATCGGGGCATTTTCCGATAAGGCCGGAAAGAGAAAGATATTTATCTGTGCCGGCTATATCGCATGGGGAATGTCCATCCTGTCCTTTTGTTTTTTGCGCATGGATCTTCTTTATGGAATAACGGGCAGTACAATAAGCGCCGCCTCCCTCGGGGTGGGCCTGGTCATTATCATGGACTGCGTAATGACCTTCTTTGGCTCCTCCGCCAATGATGCCTGCTTTAACGCATGGCTTACGGAAAGCGGTAACAGCACCAACCGCGGACGGATAGAGGGCATCAATGCCATGATGCCCCTGGTTGCCGTTTTAGTCGTATTCGGCAGCTTTGCAGCCTTTGATCTGGATAAAGGCTCCAGCTGGACAATCATTTTTCTTATTATTGGCTGTGTCGTGCTGCTCATCGGGATCCTTGGATTTTTCCTCATCCAGGACACACAGGTGGAGCGGCAGGGGAACCAGGACTATTTTAAAAATATCCTGTACGGCTTCCGTCCGGAGGTAATCAAGGAAAACAAAATGCTGTATGCCGTGATCTGTGCTTATGCGGTATTCGGCATTTCCATCCAGACCTTTATGCCCTACCTTATCCTGTACTATGAACAGAGCCTGGGAATGGCCAACTATACCTTTATCCTGGCTCCCGCCATCCTCCTTGCCGCGGCGGCAACTGCTTTGTATGGAAAATTATACGATTCCCTGGGCTT
>JARKQP010000144.1 GCA_029974875.1 Mobilitalea sp. | reverse complement strand
GTCCTGGACAGTGAAAAATGCAATTACTGCGGAAGGTGTGTGAAAGCCTGTCCTACCGATGCCTGGGAGGGAGAAGAGGGATATCTGTTATCCTTTGGCGGGCTGTTTGGAAATGATATCAATAAGGGCAGCCAGCTTCTGCCGATGGTAAAGAGTACGGAGCAGTTATACCGGATTACGGATACCGCCATTGAATTCTTCCGTGAGCATGGAAAACCGGGAGAACGGTTTAAGTATACCATTGACCGGATCGGCTGGGAAAAATTTAAAGAGGAGCTGGAGGAGGTTTATGATGGAGCCGTATAATATTGATGAAACAGCAGACATTACCGATGTTGTCTGTCCGATTACCTTTGTTAAGGCAAAGGTGGCACTGGAGGAGCTGGAGGATGGACAGATTATCTCAATCCGCTTGAACGATGGGGAACCGGTACAGAATGTACCGAGAAGCATCAAAGATGAGGGTCACCAGATTCTGAAATTACTAAACAATAATGACGGAACCTATAATCTGATCGTGAAGAAGGTAGGGGATTAAGAAGCATGGCACTACGTGTAAAAGAAGATAATTTTGGGGAAGAAGTCCTGAAAGCAAAGCTTCCTGTAATCGTTGACTATTATTCGGACAGCTGCATACCCTGCAAGCAGTTAGGAGCAATTCTGGCAGAGCTGGAAGAAGAATATGAAGATAGGTTAAAGCTTGTTAAGGTCAATGTAAATTATGATCCGGCGCTGGCAGAGAAATATGGTGTTCTGGCATCGCCAACACTTTTGTTCTTTCAGGAGGGAAAGATAGTACATAGAATTACAGGGCTAACAAAGAAAGCAGTTTTAAAAGAATGTATAGATCAAACTATTTTGTCATCGGAGGTATCATAAATGTTTATTACAATTGCAGGAGTAAAAAAGGAAGTGACGGATGGTATCAATGTCATCGACCTGATTAAAGTTGAGAATATTGAAAGTCCGGAATATGTATCTGTATCCATTAATGATGACTTTATTCAGCGGGAGGCTTTTGCCACTACTGTTTTAAAGGAAGGGGATAAGGTGGAATTCCTATATTTTATGGGAGGAGGAAGCGGCTGTTAATTGGCGGCTGCCTGGCGTATGGCATTTACGAACGAACAATTAGAGCGCTACTCCAGACATATCATATTAAAAGAGGTTGGGGTAAAGGGTCAGAAGAAGCTATTAAATGGTAAGGTATTAATTATCGGTGCAGGAGGTCTGGGTGCTCCGGCAGCAATGTACCTGGCAGCAGCAGGGGTTGGAACCATCGGCATTGCAGATGCAGATGAGGTAGATCTCTCCAATCTGCAGAGGCAGATTATCCATGGCACGAAGGATGTTGGCAAGGCAAAGGTAAAATCGGCAAAAGAGACGATGAATGAGATGAATCCGGATGTTACGGTAAATACCTACCGCATCTTTGTGAATGCGGAGAATATATTGGATTTAATCAAGGACTATGATTTTATTATTGATGGGACGGATAATTTCCCGGCGAAGTTCCTGATTAACGATGCCTGTGTTATGGC
>JARKQP010000140.1 GCA_029974875.1 Mobilitalea sp. | reverse complement strand
CATTGTCCACATAGTTCTGGATCTTATCATTGGTCGCACTGATAATCGCCTGGAAGCCCAGCTTACGGACCAGCCCAATACAGCTTCCCACCTTCTCCGCATCCATCTTGGAGAAGGCCTCGTCCAGTACAACCAGCCTCGGCGTAGGTCTTCTGCGCACATTGGACTTTAAGTTAATGCGGTAAACCTGGGCAAAGCTTGCAAGTAAGGCAACGTAGAGAGGGTTCTGCCCTTCTCCACCGGAGTTCTTGGACAGCATCCGGCTCAGTCTCATGGGAGGCATACCTTCCACTAGCTGCTCCATATCAAAGGATAGATAGGTTCTGTAGTCTGCGTATTTCTCCATATTCGCCCTTGCCTCTTCCAGTGCCTTATTATCACAGTTTTCTGGGGGCATGAATAATTCAATCAGCTCATTGATTAATTCACTGTAGTCCTTCTCATGCTGCAGGCTGAACAGGTCAATCTGGTTATTCATGTTGCCGGTGAGCTGGTGAGGATTGATCTCCAGGTTTTCATCCATAAACATCTCGTAGAACTTGCCATCCTCCCCTTTATTTTTGGTGATGACAAATTTATACTTATCTTTACCGAAATCCAGCTGTGCCAGAATACGGTTTAAATCATCCTTCTGCTGCATGACTTCCTTGATGGCGTCCCGGATTTTATAGATAAAGTCTGTTTTAAAATGATAAATTGCCTGAAGGGTCTGTTCATTTGCCTTCTCGGTGAATTCTGCCAGCTTATCGCTGCTTAAGTTCTCCAGCAACCCTTCATATTCCTTATTATCCTTGCTTGTAATCGAAAAACCGCGGTAAGCATAAGCATCGTGGTAGCTTTCCCTGCGCTTTAAAAGGGTAAAGAATTCCTCCTCCATTTGCTTTTCACCCTTTTGTTTTAAGCAAATCAGTTCGTTTCGGATGATGTCCGCCCTCTTATTCTCCTGTTCTTGTACGAAAAGCCGGTAAGCTTCATCCCGTAATGGATCATATTGATAATTTGCCAGCTTTTCGTTAAGCTCTTCATTTAACTGAAGAATGCCCTCCTGGAAGCCC
>JARKQP010000125.1 GCA_029974875.1 Mobilitalea sp. | reverse complement strand
ATGAAGGTGAGGTGGTTGCCGTCATAGGTCCATCCGGCTCAGGCAAGTCAACCCTGCTCCGGTGCCTGACCCAGCTTGAGAAAATAGACCAGGGCAGGATAGAGGTATGTGGTAAGCTTATGGTGGATACCTACGGCGGCACAGGCTATGCGGATAATAAAATGCTCCATGAAATCATAATGGAGGTGGGGCTGGTGTTCCAGAACTTCAATCTCTTTCCCCATTACAGCGTGCTGCGCAATATCGTAGATGCACAGGTCAAGGTACTTGGCATTAACAAGCAGGATGCTGAGGAGAAGGCAATGTCCCTGCTTGGGAAAATGAACCTGTCAGACCGCGCAAAGGCTTATCCCTGCGAATTATCCGGTGGGCAGCAGCAGAGGGTAGCGATTGCCAGGGCTCTGGCTCTGAATCCCCGCATTTTGTTTTTTGATGAGCCGACCTCGGCTCTGGATCCTGAGCTGACGGGTGAGATTTTAAAGGTAATCAGGGCTTTGGCGGAAGAACGGATGACCATGGTTATCGTTACCCATGAGATGGCCTTTGCCAGGGATGTGGCTGACCGTGTCGTTTTTATGGACGGAGGGGTTATCGTAGAGGAAGGAACCCCTGAGGAGGTATTTGGTAATACCGTAAACCAGAGAACGAAGGATTTCCTGCAGAGATTTAACCAAAGCTAGAAATGGCATTTAAGTAAAAATGTGACGTTTTTGTAATTTGGAGCAATTGCTGTACATATAACCTCTGACTGATACAATGATCAAAAATTAAGAAAATGAATACAATGTATTGTAGTTGTAATACATTATGGTAGAAAAGTGGATGTTTTATTGACATGTTTCATATAATAAGCTATACTTAAATATGTAAAGGAGGATGATGGTATGGCACAGACAACAATGAGTATTCGTATGGATGAGAATCTTAAAAAGCAGTTTGAAATGCTCTGTAATGATTTTGGAATGAATGCAACTACAGCAATGACGGTTTTTGCAAAAGCTGTAGTGCGTGAAAAAAAGATCCCATTTGAAATCACTTCATCTTTTGATCCTTTCTACAGTGAGGCTAATATGGACGCCTTAAAAAGATCCATCGCTCAGGCGGAAGCAGGTCATCTGACCAGGCATGAACTGATTGAGGTAGATGAATGAATAAAGAATGGACTGACCAGGCTTGGGAAGACTACTTATATTGGTTTACCCAAGACAAGAAGACGCTAAAAAGAATTAATCAGCTGATTCAGGATATTGATAGAAATGGTCATGATGGTATTGGTAAGCCCGAGCCGTTAAAGCACAATCTGCAGGGATATTGGAGCAGGAGGATTGATGATACAAATCGGCTGATATATAGAATTGAAGATGGAAAAATTGTAATATATCAGTGTAGGAATCATTACTGAAAAGTAGAGTCTAACAGTAATAGGAGAAAAGGCTAAACCAGGTCAAACTTCTAACAAGTATTTTACAAATTACTGCTTGCAATTATTGGTTACATTTGTTATAATGGTTTGGATGCTAAATGATAAGACTAATTGGGAGTGGACGAAAGTCCACTCTTATTCTTTGCTTGTAAGCAGGTGTAACTTTATTAATCAGATTTTTGGGAAAGTAGGGATTTGGATGACAAAGCATGAAGAATATGAGCACAAGACGGAGGCACTATTGGAACCATTGCTAAAGACCAATCATTTCGAGCTCTATGATATCGAGTATGTGAAGGAAGGCGGTAACTGGTTTCTCCGGGCATACATCGATAAGGAAGGCGGTATTACGGTAGATGATTGTGAATTGGTGAGCAGGGCCTTAAGTGATTTGCTGGATAAGCATGATTATATCCCTGATTCCTATATTCTGGAGGTCAGTTCACCGGGACTTGGCAGGCAGCTAAAGAGGGATAAGCATTTTGAGAAGAGCCTTGGCGAAGAGGTGGAGGTCAAGCTGTATAAGGCATTGAATAAGAAAAAGGAGTTTGTCGGATTGCTGACAGCTTTTGACCAGGACGCTATAACAATCGAAATGGAGGGCGGATCTACCATGGTCATTCCGAGAACGGATATTGCAACGGTGCGCCTTACCTTTGATTTTTAGTTAATAAATTTTATGATTACCAAAAGAGGAGGAAAATCCTCCTGGCCAACACGTAATAAAATCTAAAGGTATAAAAAGGAGGATTTGACAAAGAAAATGGATGCGAACAGAGAATTAATCGAGGCTTTAAACCAGATTGAAAAGGAGAAGGATATCAGCAAGGACATTTTATTAGAGGCATTGGAAAATTCATTGGTTGCGGCTTGTAAGAATAATTTTGGCAGAGCGGACAATATTAAGGTTAGTATCGACAGGGTAACCGGTGAAGTGAATGTATTTGCCATGAAAGAGGTTGTGGAAGAGGTAACAGATCCTGTTATGCAGATCAGCCTTGCACAGGCAAAGATGAAGGATGTCAAGAAGGAGCTTGGGGATATCATTCCGGTCGAGGTTACGCCTAAGAATTTCGGACGTATTGCGGCACAGAAGGCAAAGCAGGTAGTTGTCCAGAAAATCCGCGAGGAAGAAAGAAAGGTTCTCTTTACCCAGTATAGTGCAAAGGAAAAGGATATCGTAACAGGAATCGTGCAGCGTTACGTAGGAAATAATGTAAGCATTAACCTGGGCAAGGTGGATGCAGTACTTACGGAAAACGAGCAGGTGAGAGGAGAAGTGTTCCGTCCCACTGACCGTATCAAATTATACGTGCTTGAGGTAAAGGATACCACGAAGGGACCTAGAATCACGGTTTCCAGAACCCATCCGGAGTTGGTGAAGCGTTTGTTTGAGGCGGAGGTTACTGAGATCCAGGACGGCACTGTGGAGATTAAGAGTATTTCCAGGGAAGCAGGCTCCAGGACAAAGATGGCGGTGTGGAGCAATAATCCGGATGTTGATGCGGTCGGCGCATGTGTCGGCTTAAACGGATCCAGGGTAAACACCATTGTCCATGAGCTCCGCAATGAGAAAATCGACATCATTAACTGGAGTGATGACCCGGCAAAGCTGATTGAAAATTCACTCAGTCCTGCAAAGGTCATTTCCGTTACGGTAGATGATGGGGAAAAGAGTGCCAGGGTTATCGTGCCGGATTACCAGCTGTCCCTTGCCATCGGTAAGGAAGGCCAGAATGCAAGACTGGCGGCGAAGCTTACCGGCTATAAGATTGACATTAAGAGCGAATCCCAGATGATGGGTTATTAATCCGAAAGGTCCAGGATCTTGGATTTGCATCCAGGAATAGTTCTGGTCCCGTAGGCGTAAATGCCTGAGGATATTAAGGATGTGATAATAAATGGCTAAAAAATTACCATTAAGAATGTGTACCGGCTGCGGTGAAATGAAGGCAAAGAAGGAAATGATCCGCGTATTAAAGACACCGGAGGACGAGATCGTCATAGATTCTACAGGTAAGAAAAACGGCAGGGGAGCTTATCTTTGCTGCAGCAGTGAATGCTTGCAAAAAGCGATCAAAACCAAGGGGCTGGAACGGTCACTTAAGGTGGGCATCCCGAAGGAATTGGTAGAAACACTGGAGAAGGAGATGAGGGTGCTTGAGTCCGGAAGAAAAGAAGATTTATAATCTCATAGGAATAGCGACAAAGTCCCGCAATTTGGTAAGCGGTGAATTTATGACAGAAAAGACTGTCAAAGAACATAAAGCCGCTTTGGTGATTGTAGCAGGTGATGCGTCGGACAATACAAAGAAAATGTTTACCAATATGTGTACTTACTATAATGTGCCAATTTACTTTTTTGGTGTGAAGGACGACTTAGGTCATGCAATGGGTAAAGAATTTCGTGCTTCGTTGGCAGTGCTTGACAAGGGCTTAGCGGATGCAATTGAAAAGCAACTGAACGTGATGCAAGATAAGGTTGAAGGAAATACGCTAAATACGCGAGGGGAGACCGGGTCCATGCCGGCACCTTCGTCAGAGTTTCCGTGGAACGTGGGGCATGGACATAATAACGGAGGTAGTAAGTAGATGGCAAAAATGAAAGTATTTGAACTAAAGAATCAAATAAATGAACTCGGCGGAACAATTGAAAGTAAGGACATCCTAGATTTTATAGAAGGAAACTTTGGTGTCAAGAAATCACATAACAGCAATCTGGAGGAGAATGAAGTACAGTATGTGAAAAATTATTTTCTCCAGAAAAGCAAAGCGGCCTCGGCTGCAAAACCGGCCTCGGAGCATAAGAGACCTGCAGGCCAAAAGCAGGAGAAGCCGGAGGCAGATACCGCAAGGCCGGCGGCACCCGCTACAGAGCAGGAAGTGCCAGCTACAAAGCCGGCACCGTCAGTTCATGCAGCAGCGCATACGGCAGCTCCGGCTGCGAACAGACCGGCTGCAGCAGCTACAGGTGCCCAGGCAGGAGCAAGACCCGCCGCAGGTGCCGCACAGGCAAAACCTGCCCAGTCAAGCGGGCAGGCATCTGCTGATGCGTCCAGACCAGCCACGGCTGGACAACAGGAAGGAACCAAACAAGGTCAGACAGGCCAGACAGGCAGTCAAAGGCCGGCAGGAGAAACAGGTCATAACGGAAGCAATGCACAATCAGCAGCTGCACAAGGACA
>JARKQP010000108.1 GCA_029974875.1 Mobilitalea sp. | reverse complement strand
GATGTATTGGGTGCCGGCGATGTATTAGGAGTAAGCAATAGAGGAAGGACCATTGAGGTACCGGAGGTACTGGGAGTGGGAGAAGGGGAAACCCTGATTGAAGTTTGCATACCCGTCATTCCACCGGGATTTTCAATACTTTTCAATCTTATAGAAAGAAGGTTGGTGTTTGACGCACTTGTAGCATCACGTGATAAGGTTTTCATAAATGGAAGATTAATTAAAAAAATACCTTTTGAAACCTGCGACAGGTCAGTAACGCCGGCCGGTGGAAATATTTCAAGGATCACTCTAAGCAATGTGAGGGCTATAACCATAGAAGCACCTTTTGCATTATGCATTAAAGTCAAGGGATCTGTAAAGGGAGCTCAAGTAGTGGTGCTTGATACTAAGATTGATTCTGTGGAACTTCCTAATCTGCGCTGCCCGGAACTGGCATGCATAAGGTCTATTACTGAGAAAGATTGCATATCCGTTAGAGTAAAAGTTGTAGAAGACGTAATAATTACAGTACCTACAACTTAAGCTGCTAAATAGAACTTAAGCCCCGGAAAATTAACCGGGGCTTAAGTTTTGTTTACTTTGATATTTTACTAATTGCATCCAGAGTATATTCAATATCCTTTTCATCGTTGAAATACCCTATGCTGAACCGCACAGTGCCTGTGGGGAATGTACCGATGGTTTTATGAGCATATGGGGTACAGTGAATACCGGACCTCGTCATAATCCCGTATTGGGTATCCAGTATATAAGAAACCTCGGAAGGGTCCATACCTTCAATATTTAAGGCTATTGTGCTTGTTTGTTTTTTACTGTCCTTAGGGCCATATGCATGGACCTTTCCTATGGGTTTCAGTCCCTCCAGGAAAATATCCGTCAATTTATCTTCATGGTGCCTGATGTTATCCAACCCTGTATGATTTATAAAATCAATACCTGCTTTAAGCCCCGCTATACCTACTGTATTTAAAGTACCGCTCTCAAATTTATCAGGGAGAAAATCCGGCTGAATATCCTCATGAGACCTGCTGCCTGTTCCTCCTTCCACTAGAGGCTTTGTGATTTCAGAAGCCCTGTCGGATATGACAAAACCGCCGATTCCCTGGGGCCCAAAAAGGCCTTTATGGCCGGTAAAGGCCAGGACATCGGTATTTAATGCTTTATAATCCAAATTAATTGAACCGGCAGTCTGGGCAGTATCAAGTATAAAGTAAATGCCATAATTTTTGCATATTTGCCCTATTTCATAGGAAGGCAGTATGGTGCCGGTGAGGTTTGACGCATGAGTCATAACCACTGCTTTTGTCCCTCCTGTTATAGCCTTTTTAACACCCTCAGGGTCCAGGCTTCCTTCCTCGTTGCACTGTACCATGGTAAGTTTTATCAATCCACCGGCTTCCAGGCTCTTAAGGGGCCTTATGACGCTATTATGCTCCATAGACGTGGTAATTATATGCCAGCCCTCTTTGAACATGCCTCTAAGAACAGTGTTCAGAGACATGGTGATATTCTGGGTAAAGACAACATTATCCACTCCAGGGCCGTT
>JARKQP010000106.1 GCA_029974875.1 Mobilitalea sp. | reverse complement strand
ATTATACTTCATCCCCGCACTATAGCTGCTGTTAACCAATTCAGGCGTCACCATAACTGTAACAGGATTCGCCTTATCCCCATTACGGACATAAGAAAGGGATAATTCCTCCCCCGTCAACGGATTCGCATCAAGATATGCCGCAAGAGCCTCCCCTGAGCCGATCTCGATCCCATTAATATTAACAATGACATCACCAACCTTCAAGCCAGCCTCTGCAAGAGGATAGCCCTCCTGAACAGCTTCCATTTTAGCCGCAACACTTGACCTGGTATAGGAACAGCCCAGCATATAAGATTCCACCCACTTCGGGATAAGCGTTGCCGTCTTTTTAACACCATCCCGCCGGTAGCTTATCTCAAGAGGCTTCTCCGATATTGGATTAAAGTAAAAATAATAGTTGATCTCCCTGGAAAAATGGATGGGCGAGCCATTGATTGCAGTAATCACATCACCTTCCTGAAGGATCCCCTGCGCTGCACCGTCAGTCACTGTTCCGGTTACAATAGGCTTATCAACGCCCACATTTCCGATAAAAATAAGGGAAAGCACATAAGCCAGGATAAAATTAAAAAACGCTCCGGCAAAAATCACGGAAAACCGTGCCCAGACTCCCTTCTTATTAAAAGCTCCCGCATCCTCAATTGATTCATCCTCACCAAGCATCATGCAGGAGCCGCCAATCGGAAGCGCCTTCAGGGAATACTTGGTTCCCTTATGCTCCACGCTTGCCAGTCTTGGACCCATACCGATGGAGAACTCCGTTACCGTTACCCCATTGGCCTTCGCAAGTAAAAAATGCCCCAATTCATGAATAAGCACAATCACACCCAGTATCAATAAAGCTACAATTATATTCATGCTAAAAATTATCCTTTCTCAGAAAATGCCTCTACAAAATCATATGTCTGCTGCTCGATATTCAGAATTTCAACCAGAGAAGGATTTGCAATAACTTTATGCTGACCCATTGCTTCCTTGATCAGCTTCGGAATTGTAAGAAATTCTATCTCTTCCCTTAAAAATGCCGCCACTGCCCATTCATTTGCCGCATTATAGACGGTGGGCATGCTGCCGCCAATTCTTCCGGCTTGAAAGCCAAGCTCCAATCCGTAAAAGGTTTCCCTGTCCGGCTCCTCAAAGGTCAGCTGCTTCAGCTGGTAGAAATCCACACGGCCTCCTTGAAGAGGCAGCCGGTCCGGATAAAATAAAGCATATTGGATCGGCAGCTTCATATCCGGAACGCCCATCTGCGCCATGACAGCGCCGTCCACATATTCCACCATGGAATGTATCACGCTTTGCGGATGGACCACCACCTGGATCTGGTCAATACTGACATCAAAAAGCCAGGCTGCCTCCATAACCTCCAGACCTTTATTCACCATAGTTGCAGAATCTATGGTAATCTTCTGTCCCATGACCCAATTCGGATGCCTTAGGGCATCCTTCGGTTTTTTATTTTCCAGCTCCGGCAGCTTCCTTCCACGGAAGGGTCCGCCGGAAGCAGTTAATATGATTTTATTTACCTGCTTCTTATTCTCTCCATTTAAGGACTGGAATATTGCAGAATGTTCACTATCTACCGGAAGTAATGCGATATTTTTTTCTTTAACCAGGGGCATGATGATATGGCCTGCCGTAACCAGGGTCTCCTTATTGGCAAGCGCTATATCCTTACCCGCCTTAATGGCTTCAATGGTGGGCTGTATCCCAATCATTCCAACCATGGCTGTCAGCACAATATCGGAAGCAGGTAATACCGCACATTCGATCAGGCCTTCCATTCCGGTGACCACCTTAACCTTAAGATCCTTCACCCTTTCCTTTAGAAGCCTTGCCTTTTCCTCCTGGTATAAGCAAACAATGGAGGGCATAAACTCACGGATCTGCTCCTCCAATAGCTCCACATTGCTTCCTGCCGCCAATGCGGTTACCTGTAATAAATCTCTATGTTTCCTTACAATCTCCAGGGTCTGGGTTCCAATGGAGCCTGTTGACCCAAGAACTGCAATTTTCTTCATTCGAATACCTCCTAATAAGGGTGAAAGAAAAACAAATGGCAAACGAAGTTGCCCCGGTCCATGCCACACTTTCATGGCAATTTGTACAGTATAACAGCAATGCCCGTAATGATAGGCAATACCTATCGTAATAGGCATGGACATAAATATGCCCTAGCTAAGAAGCATTCCCAAAAAATGCACCACGGGCGCCGTAAATATAATGCTGTCAAAGCGGTCCAGAACTCCCCCATGCCCAGGTATCAGAGTTCCATAATCCTTGATATCATGGTTTCTTTTGATTGCGGAGGCTGCCAGATCCCCGATCTGGGAAAGGATACTGGAGGCTGCACCAATCACTGCAAAGGCAAGTACCGGGTTCTTAAATCCGACAATCCTGTCCTGGATAACGGCAGCGTAAACAGCTCCGATTAAAGCTGCACCGACAATACCCCCGATACATCCCTCAAGGGATTTCTTCGGGCTTAGCTTGGGAGCAAATTTATGCCTGCCAAACAATACTCCCACGGAGTAGGCGCAGGTATCGGAGCCCCAGGCTCCGATAAAGATCAGCCAGACGATCCAGGCACCGCTTTCAAGCATCCGTACCTGGTAGATATAGGATAGCATCAAGGGCACATAGAACAGTCCCAAGAAAGTCACTGCAATCTGCTCCGTACTATATTTTGGAAAGCTGAACACATAAGCACCCATCAGTGCCATCAGGAACAGGACCACCAGCACCATCTGATACTGGAGCAGGTCAAAATAAAGCAGCAGGTAATACATAATCCCTGCCAGAAACCCAAGCATTCCCATAACGGACCGGTTGACCTTTACCACACGGTACAGCTCCATCATCCCAATTAAAGAAATAGCAAGTAAGACAGCAAACAACAAATTGCCTCCTAAAATCACAACAACTAAAGTAATCAGAAATAAAACAATACCGCTAAGTAACCTGGTCCGAAACATATCAAGACTCCTTCTTTCCCGGGAGGCTTTGCCTCCTTTTCTTCAGAGATGCTTTGCCCCCTTCTTTCTGTAAAGGCGTTGTCCCCACTCTATAAAGCTTATGAAAGCACAGCCCCGAATTTTCTAGTCCTTCCGCTATAATATTCTACAGCCTTTTGTAACTCCTTCTCGTTAAAATCAGGCCATAACACATCCGTAAAATACAATTCCGCATATGCTGACTGCCATAGCAGAAAATTAGATAACCTTTGTTCCCCGCTCGTCCTTATTAACAGATCCGGATCCGGAATCTCCCTGGTGTCCAGATATTGTCCGAGGGTTTCTTCATCTATATGATCAATGTCTGTTTTATTCTCTTTCACATCAAGGGCCAAGGCCTTGGCCGCCCGGAGGATCTCATCCCTGCTTCCATAATTAATGGCTACCTGGAACTTCAGACCCGTATTATTCCTTGAGGCCTCCTCAAGCTCCCGGATACTTTTCCTGATTTCCTCCGGCAGCTTCCCTGTATCACCAATCACACGGATACACATATTGTTTTTCATGCTTGTCTTTACACTGGTCGACAGATAGTTCTGCAGCAGCTTCATCAGAGCCTCTACCTCATCCTGGGGACGCCTCCAGTTTTCCGTTGAAAATGCATATACCGTCAGATATTCTATTCCCATTTTATAGGCCAGCTCACAGATCTTCTCTACATTCTTACTTCCCTGGGCATGCCCGTAGTTGCGCGGCATCATTTTCTTTTTTGCCCATCTCCCGTTCCCGTCCAGAATGATGGCCACATGCTTTGGAACATTTAATTCCTTGTCTTTCATGAAACTTCTCCATTCTTATCTGGAGCACCCCCCGAACCCCGGCGGGCGGCTTTTCAAGCTGCAGGCAGAGGTTTTGGAAGGTGCTCCAGGTTCATAAAACCGGTAAAGGGTGTCTCAAAAGTGTATTCAATTTGCTTCATACAAATTCCTGAATAGTCCTTTTAATCCACCCTGAATTGATTACTATACCATGGAAAAGGCACCATGGTATGGAACTTCGTTCCAGGATGCGCACTCCCATTGGTCGGCGCCGGTATAATATCTGACGATATTATACCGTGAGAATTTCTTTCGACTTCTCTTCCATTACCTTGTCAATTTCACTGACATAATGGTCTGTGATTTTCTGCACCTCATCCTCTAAATGCTTGAATTCATCCTCGGAAATCTCACTTGCCTTATTCTGCTTCTTAAACATTTCATTGGCATCACGTCTGATATTCCTGACTGCCACCTTAGCATTTTCTGCCTTTTTCTTCACATCCTTAACCAGATCTTTTCTTCTCTCCTCTGTTAATTCAGGGAATACGAGGCGTACCACCTTACCATCATTGCTTGGATTTAAGCCCAGGTCGGAATTGATGATCGCTTTTTCAATCTCCTTGATCAATTTGCTCTCCCAAGGCTGGATCTGAATCACTCTAGGCTCAGGCACAGAAATATTTGCCACCGACTGGAATGAAGAAGGCTGGCCGTAATAATCCACCCTAAGTTTATCTAAAAGATGCGGATTAGCCCTTCCTGCACGGATCGTTGAATAGTCTTCCTTTAAATTCGCAATAGTCTTCTCCATTTTGTTACTGAATTGCTCTAATTTTGCATCCATTTTCTCATCCCTCCAATAATAATCGTAACAGTAGTGTGAAATGCTCTGCATTTCACATCCGACACCACGTGACCTAACGGCCAAATGTTCGTTAATGAAAGCCTGCTTTGCAGCTTCCACTCATTATGTTTATACGGTCATTGTCGTACCGTTTGATTTACCCCGCGCCGCGTCCACTATGCTGTTTTCTTCGTTTAAGCCAAATAAAAGCACCGGCATTTTATTTTCCATGCATAATACGGTAGCTGTCAGATCGATAACTCCAAGCCTCTGGTCCAGAACCTCCCTTGCAGAGATCCGGTCATATTTCCTGGCCTCCGGGTTCGTCTTAGGGTCACTGTCGTACACACCATCAATGGCTTTAGCATTCAGCACGATATCGCAATCCAGCTCAACGGCCCGCAGAATCGTTGCCGTATCCGTTGAAAAATACGGATGCCCTGTACCGCCCGCTAAAAATGCAACCCCGCCCCGCTTCATACAGGCTACAACCTCATCCTTTGAAAAAAGCTTCGTCATGCTCCCGCAGGCAAATGGGGTATATACCTCGGTGGTAATCCCTACGTGGCGGAAAATCTCAGATACATAGATACAGTTCATCACCGTCGCAAGCATACCGATCTGATCCGCTTTTGTCCTGTCAATGGTCTCACTGGTCCTGCCCCTCCAGAAGTTACCTCCTCCGATTACGATGCTGACCTGGATTCCTTCCTCCACCAACTGCTTCACCTGCTCCGCAACTAAGGTACAAGTCTCTTCACAGAAGGCGGTCTGTTTCTGACCGGCCAAAGCCTCTCCGCTTAACTTAAGTAGTACTCTTTTAAATGCTTCCATACTGATAAATTGCCTCCAAAAAACCTAGGACATGTCAGACACACCCCTATTATTCAAATATATTATCTACGTCAACCTCAGAATAGCTTAAGGAGCAGAAGCCTTCAATTACTGCACCATTATTAATCTGCACGGATTTAGCCTTAATGTTGCCTTTGATGATGGCGGTAGAATCAACCACAATGGGGCCGTTGACATCAATTTCACCCTTAACCGCACCTGCAATTACACCTGAGCTAGCCATGATGTCTCCGATGATAACCGTACCTAAACCAATTTTAATGCTTCCTTCGCTGGTAATGCTGCCCTCAAGGCGTTCTGTGTTAACATATACCTCAGAAGCAGTGGAATTGCCCTTTATCCTGCCTGTGATGGATAACTTGCCCAAACACTCAACATCACCGGTGATGTTACCCATAATATCCAGGGATCCGTCCGAAGAGATACTTCCATTGATGGTTGTCCCCTTGGAAATTACCGTGACCTCATCATCAATCACGGCCGAGCTGCTTTTTAGCCTTGGCTCAGCTTGTTCCTTTTCCTCTTCCATATTTGTCTCTTCCAGGCTCAATTCATCCAATGTCTCCATGAGGGAAGCTTTTTCTGTTTCATCCATATCTTCCTCAAAAGAGGCTTTGCTCATTTCTTCCAGCAATTCTAAATCAACGTTTTCTTCCATGTCGTTTTCCTCTTCTCCCTTTAATTCTTCTGATTGTATTTCTGGCACTTCTGTATCCTCTGGCAAAAGCTCGTCCTTCGAAAGGGTAGCTGCGATGTTTGCATCCTCCCCGTAAGACTCCCCTAACCATTCCTCCGGTTCCTTATTGCCATAAGCATCCTCCGGTTCTTGATCCTCCACTTCCGGATCAAGGGTATTCACCAGCTCTTCCCCTGATTCCTGCTCCTCCTCCGGCAATAATTCATTCACGGCCTGGGATAAATCATCTTTAAGCTCTTTAAAAAAGCCCATACAAATACCTCCCTATATATTGGTTTATTTTATAGAATCGGCCTTTATCATTTGGATTGGTTTCACCTCATCATCGATTGGCAGCATTTCTGCCCCATTTTCCGTCAGTTCCTTCAAAAGCTTAGGAAGCGAATCTACTGTCGCCTTCTTTACCGCCGAATCATGCATGAGCACAATGGAGGTTTGCTTCGTTGCCACTCCGTCCAGAACATTTTTTATGAGCTGCTTCTTTGTATACTCCACTCCCGTAGCGTCCCCGTTTACGACATTCCAATCATAATAAGTGATTGATTTTTTATTCAGGTACCGGATGAAGGTATCCATCCCATGCTTGTTCACCATATTGTTACTGCCGCCCGGAAACCGGTAAATCGTGGGCTTATATCCAGTAGTATCATATAACAATTTCCTTAGTTTTGTAAAGTCCTTATCAAAATCTTCCAAGGAATTATATATTATACTGTATTTGTGGGAATAGGAATGCATACCGAGTGTATGTCCTTCCTCTACGATACGCTTATAGCTTGCCTTTGATTTCTCATCCGTCTTCCCGATTACAAAAAAGGTGGCCTTTACATCGTATTTTGCCAGAATGTCAAGAATCTCATCCGTATAAATGCTCGGTCCGTCATCAAAGGTTAAGTATACCTTTTTCCCTTTATAAACCCCATCTTCCTTTGTAGTTTCATCATTTTGGTCTGAGCTGTTTCCTGTCTTATCCGTATTACTGTCCGGATCCTCCGTGGCTGGTTTCCCTGTTACGGACGGCTCCCCTGTCACAGCCGGATTTTCTGTTGTGCCTGGATTCCCCTTGGTATCTGGATTTTCTGTCCCAGAAAGATTACCGTTTCCCGAAGAACTGCCTTGGGTATCTGATTGATCCGGTATCTCCGCCGCCGATACATGGGTTTCATTACCGGAGTCTCCATCAGAAAGCCCATGTCCGTCACGTTCCTCCGTCAACTCCTCTATCTGCTGCTGCAACCTGTTGACCTGTATGCCCAAAACAACACATAGGGTTGTCGGCAGGACTAATAAAACTACGGCTACAGCTACAATTACCTTTTTAATAAGGTTAACTCTCCTCCTTCTATACTCAGCACTTCTGTACTTCAGGCTTTTATCTAAAGTATCCATTTCATTATCATTTCGCAAAAACTCACCTCTGGTTAAAATTCTCTAAATCATTCTACCACAAATATGGATAATACGCAAAGGCTTTAACTGTATTACTGATATAATTTTTTATTCTCCTTAAAGCACCTGCAATCCCATAGAAAGACCTCCCAGGATAAATTGTACCGGGGAGGTTAGGTATTAAATACTAGATATTTCATAATACATAATTATATAACTACCTCGCTTGTAAATACCTCTACTAAATGTTTATCTGCTGAAGGAATTCTTTTGGCCCTACTGCTCTAACAGAAGAATTTTCATAATCCTTTATATTTCTTGTCACAATGAATTGTGCACCAAAATCCTTTGCACATTCCATTTGCAAGCAATCCTCAAAGTCAACAAAACTTTCATTTTTTAATGCTTCTTCAATCTTAATGGCGTCGATTCCTATTACTTCAAAAATCTTACATAGTCCCTGAAGAACCTCTCTTCTCTCTCCAATAGATAAATCTTTTCGAAGGATATAAAACAAGTTCGATACTGTATGTGCCGCAATGCCCCCTTCGACTCTTTTATTAGTACATAGCTCTATTATTTGATACGCCGCTTCTGAAAAAGGCTTACGGTCAGCAATATAATCCATAATGACATTCGTATCAATCAATATTCGCATATTTTTCCTCCCTTGCTTTAGCAAGCTCTTCTTTTTCATTAATATCGGCTGACACTCTACCTCTATACTTTTTTAATCCTTCAAGCGCCTTTTGCTGTTCTGAAAGATCCTTTATTTCTATTTTATTATCTCCATACAATCCTATCAATCCCTTTAATATCTCTACGATGTAAACTACTTTGTCATCCGGCAGTTCTTGAATCATTTCAAATGCTCTTTCTTTAATCTGGGTCATACTACATTCACTCCTTTCAAAGTTACTATGTATATTATAATATTAACCGATTTGCTTTTAAAGCTCTTCCCCTTTATCCAATTCATGTCTATTAGGGTTTAAAATAGTAAAGCATAATCTATGTTTGGTATCATAAATAGCACCTTCCATACATCGAATTAGTTGTCAAATTTATTATATACAATTTTCCCTGATAAATCCACACCAAATTTGTTTCATGTATGTACTATAAACATAATGGGCATACAACAGTAATCCCTAATCCAGCTACTCCAAACTGAACGCCAGCGTTAAGTAACAAACGGGAAAGCACTGGATTTTCAGGTTCTTTCACATATGCCATAAGTTGATTTTCCATCACCGTATAACATAGAAATACACCAAATGTTATCAACGCAATAATCCATATATCAATATCTAAGCTTTTCTGTTTTAAAGAAAGCTGTTTTTTGCCATATTAATCTCCATTCCGCCGCCGGGCGGCGGCACAAATAGTAATGAAAGTTTTGACTACCCCTACCTTCTTGATAGAATAGATTACAAGAAGATATACTACTATGTCAATTGTCGTGACAGTGCCGCGACTTTTTCCCTGTCACAAAAAACATCGTAACACCGAATCATTCTAAATAAAGCCGCCCCACTATACTGCGAAGTTATCTTTACGTGTCTTTTATATTTAATTTAGCTACACTTCCTTTATTCTATCGATTGTAAAAGAGTTCATCCAAAATAGATTAAATTGCTCCTTGAACTGATAAAGAATTACTTGATCATCTGAAGCTAAAACCCGTTCAAAGGATCTTCTCCACGAAGACTTAGTAAAATTAGCTGAACCGTATATAACAATTTTCCCATCTAAAATTAAATATTTTGAGTGTAATACTGACCCCTTATCCTGTGAAGTCCATATTCTTACTTCTATTCCAGGACTTTCATCAAGCCACTGAACAATTTCGTGTCTCACTTCCTCCTCCATAATGGAACTGGTAATTACCCGTATCTTAATACGGTAAGATAACGTCTTTATCGCCCAGAAAAAAGCAATATCAATAAAAGGAAACACTAAATCGAGACAGTACTCTGCTTTATTTAGAACATCTAGAATATCACCAGCTCCAGTTTGTAACGTGTCCTTACCAGAAAACATATGTAAGATTTCATGTATTTTTTTACGTTTTCTGTAATCAGGGATTGCAAGTATGCTTAACATCTCCTTTGCATTTCCATCGAAATATGATGCAAATGGTACTATGATTTTCCAACTAGCTTTATTTATTTGAATCCGTTCATTTTCTATTGGAACCCAAAGCGCTTGTTTTATAATCGGATTATACATTATCAAAATTACAGGTAGAGAGTATGACATCCAATACTCTAAGTGTTTCATGGAACCATTAAAAATAAAGCCTTCCTGTGATTTTAAGGAAAACCAACTTTCACCACATTTAATCTGCACTGCAATCAATCGCCCTGTAGGTTTTCCATCAATGCATACTTCAATATGTGCATCGATCCCATAATCCTCTATAGGTTGCTCTCGAAAAATCCAATTGAGTTTTTCGGTTACAATGCATCCAACAGCATGTACACCAATTCTTGCCGTATTTGCATTTTGATATGTCATAAATTTCTCCTGAACAAATATCCTCTGTATTTGTGAAACATCTTAAATCTAAGTATTGAACCCATTAAATATCTTTCTTGCCCATATTCTAAACCGGGTTTCCCGTAACGATTTTACACAATAGCCTATAGATATAATAACGTCTAAGTTATAGTAGCCAACTTGATAGGTTTTGCCATCAGCAGCAGTTGTTGCAAAATTTGCAACAACTGAATTTCTTTATTAGTTCGCCTTCACTAAATATTTTTATATGACGAGAAATGGTAGACTTATCGCACTGAAATAATTCTGCCATTTTGTCTATGGAGAGCCAAACGGTGTCATTATCAAAGGTAGTTTCTATTTTCGTTAACCCATCCTCAGTTTGATACATTACAATTTCAGAGTTCATACCACACCTTATACCCATTTTTTTATTATACATGTTTCACCAAAATATTTCCATTAATATTTAAAAAGGAGGTTAAGCTTATAGATAATTATATTTATCTAACTTAATCTCCTGATATGAGAAACCGCCGAAAACTCAGTGTTTCCGGCGGTTAGCATTATTTTAATTATAAAATC
>JARKQP010000097.1 GCA_029974875.1 Mobilitalea sp. | reverse complement strand
AGTCCAGATAACGGTATTTTAACCTTAACTCTTCCTTTGTCTTTGATTCCTCCTCAATGGGGAAGGGAGGTGTCTCTGCCTCAGACAGTACGCGAAGCTGCGCTGCCCTGATCTCAATACCACCGGTAGCTAAATTCTCATTCACCGCACCGGCACGGGCTTCTACCCTGCCGACCACTGCAATTACATATTCACTCCTGAGCTTTTCCGCCTTTGCAAAGTTATCCGCGCCGCAGTCACTCTCTTCAAATATGATCTGCAAAAGACCGGAACGGTCCCTTAAATCAACAAAGATAATTCCACCCTTATTCCGGTATTTCTGTACCCATCCCATTACAGTTACGGTCTCGCCAATATTTTTACTGGTAACCTCCGTACATCTGTGGCTTCTGTGCAAGCCTTTCATTGCTTCTGCCATTTTGTCAATCTCCTTCAATCTCATTTAAGCCCCCTGGGGAGGCTTTGATCCCCTGCATTCCCTACAGAGGCCTCTTTTATGCAAATATTTTTAATCTATGATATCCTATCTGCCCAATGCACCTATGCCGATATACTAGATAAGTATAAGTGGTATCGAAAGACATTTCTCACGAAAGCCTCAGGATATCCTAATCCAGGACAAAATCGACGCATTTACGGTTACAGGTGATTGGCCTTACGTAATTCGTACCAACCCTGACATGCTCCGGATGTACAATATACGCCTTCAGAGCCTCCTCATCTACAAATACGCTGTCCAATACCAGATCAGAATCCGAGGTCGGCAGCTGATCCAAATGTACCTTAATCGACACAACACCCGGGATTAAATCCTTTAAACTCTCCAGCTCCCTCTTCATCTGGGCAGCCTTTACCACCCTTTCCTCTTCGGAAAGATGTTCCGCAAAATTCCATGCCACAAAATGCCTTACCATTTCTTCTCCTCCCTGACCCGCTTTAAAGCGAAGCTCTCCTGCTTGGACAAGTTTCTCCGTCCAGAGCATTTTTTAATGACCGTTACTTCCGGATACTACAGAAAAAATTCCGCTATTTTATCCAGGGCTACCTCGGTCTGTTCTCCGTTTTCCATGTTCTTAATATTGGCCTTGTTATTGCTTAGCTCATCTGCTCCAATAATGACCGTATGCTGGGCACCAATTTTATTCGCATATTTCATTTGGGCCTTTACACTTCTGTTCATATAGTCCGTTTCCACGACTACTCCGGCACTCCGGAGCTTCTGTACCAGCTTATAGGCTTCCGCCTTTGCATCCTGTCCCAGGATACCGACATAGAGCTCCACAGGAGGCTCCTCCTCCAGTGTGACCCCTTCCGCCGCCAGCTCATTGATAATCCGTTCGATGCCAAAGCCAAAGCCCACGGCAGGAATATCCTGCTTTTCATCAATTTCATGGATGAGGTTATCATATCTTCCGCCGCCGCAGAGGGTAAAGCCTTCCGCATTCACAAATTCAAATACGGTCTTCGTATAATAATCAAGCCCTCTTACGATTCCCGTGTCCACTTCATAGGCAATCCCAAGCTCCGTCAGCAGCCCCTGCAGCTCCTCAAAGTGATTGCTGCACTCTTCATCTAAATACTCAACCGTCCTTGGTGCGTCCTTTATAATCACCTTACAGGAAGGCACCTTACAATCAATAACACGGAGGGGATTCTTTTGCATCCTCTCCCGGCAGGTCGGACATAGCTCTGTCTCATGCTGCCTTAAATAGGCCAGCAGCGCTTCATTATAGGTCTTACGGCAATTACCGCAGCCGATGCTGTTAATGTGGAGCCTTGCGCCCTTCATCCCTAATTCCTTCATGAACTCGGTCAGCAGGGTGATTAGCTCAACCTCAGCCAGAGGACTTGCGGAGCCGAAAAACTCAATACCAAATTGATGGTGCTGGCGCAACCGTCCGCTCTGGGGATTCTCATAACGGAAGGCCTGGGTAAAATAAAACAGTTTTGTGGGCTGGCTTTCCGCAAACAGGCCATTTTCCAGGAAAGCCCGTACTGCACCGGCCGTCCCCTCCGGCTTTAAGGTAATGCTCCGGTTACCCTTATCGTCAAAGGTGTACATCTCCTTCTGGACAACGTCCGTGGTCTCTCCCACACCTCTTTGGAAAAGAACCGTATGCTCAAAGGCAGGCGTAATAATCTCCTTTATGTTGTAAGCCTTGCATATCTTACGGGCAATACCCTCGATTATTGTCCGTTTATGAACGCTGGAGCCATACCAGTCCTGGGTTCCCTTCGGTCTTTGTGTAATCATCTAGTCCTCCTTCCGGGGAATTTCTCCTCCCGCTTGCTTTGGGGGATTTCTCCTCCGTTCTATTTAGATTAATCTATCATTTTGGGCTATAAAATCCCGCTTTCTATCTATCATTTCGTCAATGCGGTTGATATAATCCGTAACACTTTTTACATTGTCCACCCGCTCAAGCCGGTTTTCCTTATGGAATACGAATTTGGACATGCCGCCGGCTCCCAGCGCTAATATGGTCTGCTTCTCTTCCATAATTAATATGTTATACAGCCCCTCATTTCCATGCTTGGAATATCCGATGTTCTCAAGGTTGTCCGCCATATTTTTCTGCCGGTATAGGTAGTAAGGAAGGTAACCGTTCTCCTTCGCAAACCGGACCGTTTCCTCCAGCATCTGAGGTACCTCCGAGGCTTTCAGCTGCGCATAATTATCCTTTTCCAGATTCAGCCTGGCTGCACGCTTAATCGCCAAGGTATGGACCGTAAGGCTCTCCGGCTCCAGTTCCTTAATCTGCCTTAAGGTATCCTCCACATCCTCCGGTCTTTCTCCCGGTAAGCCGATAATAATATCCATGTTAATATTGTGGTGTCCTACTTCCCTTGCCATATGGAAGGCTTCCTTAACTGCCTCCACTGAATGCTGTCTTCCAATCAGATCCAGGGTTTTCTGCTGCATGCTCTGGGGATTAATGCTGATACGGCCAACGCCCCATTTTTTCAATACCTGCAGCTTTTCCAACGTAATGCTGTCAGGCCTCCCTGCCTCAACGCAGAACTCCTTTACATTAGAAAAGTCAAAGAGCTGTCTCACCCTGCCAAGCAGACGGTCTAACTGCCCGGCTGTCAGTGTTGTCGGCGTTCCGCCGCCAAAATAGACGGTTGTCAGCCTCTTATCCGGAAAGCAGGTAGCTGCATATTCCAGCTCTTTCTCCAGAGCCATCAAATAGTCCTCTACCAGGGAAGATGTATTTCCTTCTTGCGAAAACGTCCTCTCTCCCGGGGAAGATCCCCTTCCTCCCCTGCTTGCGAACTTATCAATGGGATACGAAGTAAAGGAACAATACAGACAGGTGGTAGGGCAGAAGGGAATGCCGATATAAAGGCTATAGCCCTTTTGGTACTCCATTTCACTAAGCAGCTGAAGCTCCCGTTTGGCAATCTGTATGCTCATATCAACTTTTTCTTCTGAGCATAGAGACTCCTGATGCATCCGGTCCTTGATCCCAGCCTCCGGTACTCCCTGCTCCAGGAGCTCATAGACCAGCTTCGTAGGGCGGATTCCCGTAAGGATCCCCCAGGGAAGCTCCCTTTTTACCTCCTGGGATAACAGCTGATACAGAGCCCGCTTTAGTGTATTCTTATATTGTGCTTTCGTTAAGTCTTCCGGGGAGCAGGAGATTCTTTTTTCCTGGGAAGATGTATTTCCTTCCCCATTTCCGTCCTGCCTTGTTATTCTAAGGATGAAGTATTCCTTCTGTAATTCCACCCCGATTACCATTTCTTGGCTAGGCTGTTTTCCCGCCTTTTCCGGATCAAGCTGTCTTTCTGTCTTTTCTGGGTCAGGCTGCCCTCCCGTCTTTTCCTGCCGGGAAGAGAAAACTTCCTTTTCGGGAAGGAGGAAGAACTCCTCTGAGGAATGTACCTTTACTATCTCTTCAGGATAAAAAGCTTTCACTAAAGGGTAAAAATCATTCTCATAGGCTTTATCGGATAAAATAATATCTATCATAGGTCAAACAGGTCCGGGCTTTTGTTGATATATCTATTATTATCCCTCTCATGGCCTATCGTAGTCGGTCTGCCATGCCCCGGATATACCGCCACCTGGTCTTCCAACAGCATCAGCTTGCTATTAATGGATTCCACCAACACCTCTCCATTACCGGTAGGAAGGTCATACCTGCCGATATCCTCCAGGAAAAGGGTATCACCGCTGAACAAAACACCATGGCCAACAAAATAATAACAGGCTCCACCGGCCGTATGCCCCGGCGTATGGATTACCTTAACCGTAAAACCAGCCAGCCCCAGAACCTCCTGATCCTTTAATAAAACCTCAGGAACCAGGCTGCACTCCTTACGGAACTGGATGGAGGCGTTCAGCATAGGATCCCCTAAAAGCCTTGCCTCCTCTTCGTGGGCGTGGATCCTTGCCCCTGTGGAGGCTGCCAGCTGGGCTGCCGCCATAATATGGTCAAAATGACCGTGCGTGAGAAGGATTCCCTTGCACACGAGGTCATTTGCCTTTAAATATTGTTCAATTTTATCTGCCTGATCCGCCGGATCAACCACAATTGCTTCCTTCGTTTCCTCGTTGCTGACAATATAACAATTCGTTTGAACCATGCCGAGAATTAATGTTTTTATCTTTATGTTGCTCACTCCTATCTTCATTTCATCCACAATCATATGCCCTAACTATGAATGAAGCAATTTTTATTTACGGTTTCTGGTTTACAGTTCTGCTTTTTATCTTCCGGGGTTTATATCTTCGGGTTTGTATCTTCGGGTTTATGTCTTCGGGTTTATGTCTTCCAGCTTCTATTTTCTGTACTTACCGGCTCTATATTCATAGCTTCTATTTTAGGTCTTTATCCTGCCGTACGCTCAATATCAAGGATACTCTCCACATTACGGACCTTTGCAATAATTTCATTCAGCTGATCCTTGCTGTTAATCTCAAATCCAATGCTGATGGTCGCCGTTCCCTGTTTGCTGGTTCTTACATTCATGGAGGTGACGTCAATCTTATTCTCCGTTAACACCTTGGAAATATCGACCAGGACACCGGTCCGGTTATTGGCGTAGATCGTAATCTCCGCGCTGTACACTCCTTGGGAGACCTTGTCATCTGCCACATTCCACTCCGCCGTAATTAAGCGGGCGCGGTCTTCCTCCGGTAAATTCATGACATTGATGCAATCCGTCCGGTGGATGGATACTCCCCTTCCCCTTGTGACAAAGCCGACGATCTCATCGCCGGGGACAGGGCTGCAGCATTTGGAAAAGCGCACCGCTACATCATGGATCCCCTCAACAACAATACCGCTCCTTGACTTCTTCTGGGGAAGCCTCTCCTTAATCTCGGAGATAGTCTCCAGCACATTTGCATCCGTGATTTCCTTCTTATTCTTCTTCTTATATTCTTCCTGAAGCTTATTGACAATCTGGCCTTCCTTTAAGCCGCCATGACCTACCGCCGCCAATACGGATTCCCAATCCCGGAAGCCATATTTCGTCATTACGATACCCGTAAATTCCGGCTTCATCAGATCGCTTGCGACGATACTCTTGGCCTTACAATAGGAAAGGATCAATTCCTTACCCCTTGTAATATTCTCATCCTTTAATTCCGTCTTAAACCATTGGTTAATCTTATTCTTCGCCTGGGTGCTCTTTACAATACTGAGCCAGTCACGGCTTGGTCCCTTTGAGTTCTGCGAGGTAAGGATTTCTATGCGGTCACCATTCTGAATTACATAATCGATGGGGACTAATTTGCCATTTACCCTGGCACCAACCATCTTATTGCCGACGGCACTATGGATGCTGTAAGCAAAATCAATGGGGTTTGATCCTGCAGGCAGGGTCTTAACATCCCCGGTAGGTGTAAAGGCATACACACTGTCAGAGAATAAATCAAAGTCATTCTTTATCAGGTTCAGGAATTCCTTGTTATCGGACATGTCCCTCTGCCATTCCAGCACCTGCCTCAGCCAGGTTAATTTCTCTTCCTCCGAATTTGCAGTGCCGCTCTTACCGTCCTGTCCTTCCTTATACTTCCAGTGGGCAGCGATACCGTATTCCGCCGTGCGGTGCATGTCATAGGTACGGATCTGGATCTCAAAAGGCGTACCTGATGGACCTATCAGGGTCGTGTGGAGGGACTGGTACATATTTGGCTTTGGCATTGCGATGTAATCCTTAAAGCGTCCGGGAATCGGCTTATACATCTCATGGATGACACCCAGGGCCGCATAGCAGTCCTTCACCGAATCCACGATAATACGTACCGCGAATAAATCATAGATCTGATCCAGGGTTTTATTCTGGTTCACCATCTTCTTATAAATACTAAAGAAATGCTTTACGCGCCCATCAATTTTGGCCGGTATCCCAGCCTCATTAATATGCTCCTTCACTTCCTTTGCAATATCATCAATATATGCCTGGCGCTCACTCTTCTTTGTTGATATCTTTTCCGATAGATCCTTATATACCTCCGGTTCCAGGTATTTTAAGGACAGATCATCCAGCTCAATCTTAATCTTACTGATACCAAGCCTCTGTGCAATAGGGGCATAGATATCCATGGTCTCCCGCGCCTTTTCCTTCTGCTTGTCAGGAGTCATGTACTTTAGGGTTCTCATATTATGCAGCCGGTCCGCCAGCTTGATCAGTATGACACGGATGTCCTTTGCCATGGCAAGGAACATTTTCCGCAGGTTCTCCGCCTGCAGCTCAATCTTATCCATGTTCAACTGGGTCAGCTTGGTTACGCCGTCGACCAACAGTGCAATTTCCTCTGAAAACATAGTGGAGATCTGATCCGCTGTCAGGACCGTGTCCTCTACCACGTCATGAAGGATGCCCGCAATGATGCTCTCCTTGTCCAGCTCTAATTCAGCCAGAATATTGGCTACGCAAAGCGGATGGATGATGTAAGGCTCCCCCGACTTCCTGAGCTGGTCCTTATGTGCATCATTTGCAATATTATAGGCCTTCTCCACCAGGGAAATATCTGCGGAAGGGTGATAGCTGCGTATCTTATCAATTAATTCCTTGTATAGAATTTCGGGCGCAGTAAAATCAGCAGGCACATTGTCGGCCTCCATCAGGATTGTCTGGGGAAAATGCATTTCTTCCCTTTTTTCAGATAATTCTTTCTTTTCCTCCATGATATTACCACCCCTTGCGTAAAAATTTATATTACAGAAAACAGGAAGTAAATCCATCTTCCTGTAAACGAGATGCCCAGCGCAAAACAGCGCCTTTTATCAGAAGTTAAAAAGCAACTTCTGATAACTTATATTATTGAATCAAAACCATGATTCAATAATCGGGATGCACGGCGCAAAAACAGCGCCTTTTATCAGAAGTTAAAAAGCAACTTCTGATAACTTATATTATAGAAAGCTAGTACGGCTATTTACCTTCATACTGGAGAGCTGCTTCCACATCAAAGCCCTGCAGCCTCTTACGTCCTTCCAGACCCTTTAATTCCATCAGGAAAATAATCTTCACTACTTCCCCTCCAAGCTCCTTTACCAGCTTTGTGATGGCTTCAATTGTTCCGCCTGTGGCAATCAGGTCATCCACAATAACCACTCTTTGGCCTGGTTTAATCGCATCCTTATGCACTTCTATCGTGGCCTTTCCATATTCCAGTTCATAGTCTATAGAGATGGTCTCACAGGGTAATTTACCTTTCTTACGGATCGGTATAAAGGCTTTATTTAAATTGTATGCAATCGGTACACCAAAGATAAAGCCCCTGGATTCCGGTCCGACAATAAGATCAAAATCCAAGCCCTCCAGGAATCCCTGCATCTGGTCGACTGCCATTTTTAAGCCATCCTTATCCTGTAAAATGCTTGTAACATCACGGAATATAATCCCCGGCTCCGGGAAATCCGGTATACTTCTTACATATTCTTCTAATTTCTTCATTCTATGGACCATGCCTTTCCTAATTTAACTCTGTATACATATAAAAAATTAAAAAATCGTACTTTAGATGCTTATTATATCACCATAACCTTAACTTCGTAAAGAATATTTCAGGAGAATCATACAAAATTTAGACAAAATAGGTCATTTCCCCTTTAAAACACTCCTTTATGGAATTATTCACCCAAATTCTGGTGACTAATCCGTTCATAGACGGATTCTTCCAAATCCTTTAACGGTAATTTTGGATCATCAGCTGAAGGTTCTTAAACCCATTGTATTCATTGATCTTCGGAAAATAGGTAACGGAGATTGTGGCTTTCACTCCCCTGCCGGTTTTCATCCTCCTGGCCTCCTCTTCTCCATAGACTTTACTAATATATGTAAAAAATTCATTTACGTCACCAAAATAGATAGCATCCATTTCCCTGCCGTACCGGTTCTCTACACGCAGGCGCAGGCCATTCCCGTTCTTTCCTATCACGAAGGCGGACCGGATCCTCAAATCCTTTTCAGCAAAAAGCGGTTTTTCATTGCCCTTTCCAAAGGGCTCTAAAAGCTTTAGCTCATTCACAAGCTGCTCGGTGATATAGCCCAACGGCAGAAGAATGTCAATCGTGACCTTCGGGACCAGCATCTCGTCCGTCAGGGATGTGTTTTGGTTCAAGTCCCTGCGTAAGGCCTCCACATTTTCAGGAATCAGGGAAAGCCCGGCTGCCATGGGATGGCCTCCCATTTTTAAGCACAGCCCGCGGCATCTTGATAATTCCTCAAACATATTATAGGCCTCGATGGACCGCCCCGAGCCTTTGACGCCGCTTTCCGCATCCGTTAAGACAATGGCCGGTTTATTATATCTTTCACGCAGCCGGCCGGCAATAATTCCTGCAATGCTTTCGTGGCAGTCCGGCAAATGCACCACCAATACCTTATGGTTTTTGATGTCGCTCCCCTCAATGATTGCCACGGCCTTTTCCACATTTTCTGCGGTCATGCTCTTTCGCAGCTCATTTAAGCTTTTTACCTCACCGGCAAGGCGTACTGCCGTTTCCTCGTTGTCGGAAAGCAGCAGCTCCAGCCCCTTTTTCGCGGTGTCAAGCCTCCCGGAGGCATTCAGGCAGGGTCCTATTACAAAGCCTAAATGAAAGACATTCAGCTGCTCTTTATCCACAGCGCTGGCATCCATCAGGGCAAGTAATCCACGGTTCTTCGTTTTCTTCAACAATTCTAATCCGTAGCTTACTATGACACGGTTCTCGTCAACCAGCTCCATCACATCGCAGACCGTAGCGATTGCCACATAGGACAATAGCTCCCAGGCAAGTGCCAGGCTGCCATCCAGGCTGTTCCGGTTATCGGCCGGATTAATTTGGCTTCCGGACGAACCAGTCCGGCTATCAGCCAGATTAAGATCCCCAAGGAGCGCCATGGATAATTTATAGGCGACCGCTGCCCCGCAAAGTCCCTTGAAGGGATATCCGCAGTCCGGCCGCTTCGGGTTGAGCACCGCATCTGCCGCCGGGAGAAGCGTCTCCCCCTCTTCCGACTGTACCAGGCTGTGGTGGTCCGTAACAATAACCGTCATGCCATAGGCCTTCGCCTTTTCAATCTGCTCCAGGGCCGCGATTCCGTTATCGCAGGTGATGATGGTATCAATCCCAGCCTCCTGGGCCGCTTCCACCATATTGATGTTCATCCCGTACCCATCCTTGATACGGTCCGGGATCTCATAATCCACCCTGGCTCCCAGCTCCAGGAAGGTACGGTACAGCACATAGGTCGCCACCACTCCATCCACATCATAGTCACCGATAATCCTGATTCTTTTGCCTTCGGCAATCTTATTCTTAAGAATATCACAGGCTTCGGGTAAATCCTTCATTAGCAATGGCTCCCTAAGCTGTTCTAAGCCCGGATGCAGGAAACGGTTCATCTCTTCTATATTCTCAAACCCTTTATTCACAAGGCAGCGGGCGATCACTTCGCTTATACCGCATTCCTGCATAATCATTTGAAAATCCGCTTTCCTATTCTTTAGTACCCAGTTTTCCATGCAGCCTCCATTTGTAGCTTTAACCTCTACTTATATCTATTCCTCTGCCGCCTTCAGCATAATTGCACACTCCACGCGTTTTCTCTGGAGCTCACAGCCAATGTCATAGGCATCATTAATATCCCCGTGGAATTTGAAGGAGTTTGCCGCGCAGCCGCCGCTGCAATAGAATTTTGCAAAGCAGTCCCTGCATTTTTCCTTGGAGTATACATTGCAATGCTTAAATTCCTGTACCATATCCGGCGTCTTCACGCCCTCAAACACATTGCCCATCAGGAACTCTTCTTCTCCGACAAACTGATGGCAGGGATAGAGGTCTCCCCAAGGAGTTACTGCCAGGTATTCCGTTCCCGAGCCGCAGCCGGAAAGGCGTTTTGCAACACAGGGGCCTCCCGTCAGGTCGATCATGAAATGGAAGAAATTAAAGTCCTTCCCCTCCTTCTTATATTCCAGCATCAGCTTAGCCAGCTTATCATACTCCTCAAACAGCCTTGGCAAATCCTCCTTCGCAATTGCATAGGGCTCTTCCGGTAATGCTACTACCGGCTCCACGGAAATCTGCTGAAAGCCCAGGTCGGCAAGGTGCTTTACATCCTCACTAAAGTCCAGATTATTGTGGGTAAAGGTACCTCTGACATAATAATTTGTCTGATTCCTGCTCTCTGCCAGCTTCTTAAATTTGGGAACAATGAGTTCATAGCTTCCCTTGCCATTCCTGCTGGGACGCATTTGGTCATTGACCTCCTTGCGGCCGTCGATGCTAAGCACTACATTGCTCATTTCCTGATTGACAAATGCCATAATATCATCATTCAATAAAATTCCGTTGGTGGTCAGGGTAAAGCGGAACTTCTTATTATAAAGCGCCTCCTGTTCCCTGCCATACTTGACCAGATCCTTGACCACTTGGAAATTCATCAGCGGTTCCCCGCCAAAGAAATCCACCTCCAGGTTCCTGCGGTTCCCTGAATTAGCGATGAGAAAATCCAGGGCCTGCTTTCCAACCTCATAGCCCATCAGCTCCCGATGGCCCTTATATTCTCCCTCTTCCGCAAAGCAATACCTGCAGGCCAGGTTACAGTCATGGGCGATATGTAAGCAAAGCGCTTTCACCACAGTGGAGCGTGCTTTGAAATCCTTGATATAATTCTCATAAATATCGGGCGTAAATAAAGCCCCATCCTTTTTCAGCTGCTCCACATCATCAAGCACCTCACCAACCAACTTGGCCAAAGCCTCGCCGGCCTTATCCGGATCCGTCACCTCTTCCGTCGAAAGAAGCTGTGACAGCAACTCAGGCTGGCTGTATTTTTCAAGCATCGCAGCCACTATCTCCCCGCGGGGACTATCCTCGTACATTCCGATAACGTCATATGCCAGGTCGTCCACCACATGGACCATCCCGCTATTAACATCTAATACAATATTGTATCCATTACTTTTATACTGATGAACCACAGTGATACCTCCTACTACATAACAAATGAATTGACAATTCAATTCATATCATAATATCCAACTAAATTTCTTCCAGCTATTATCTTTTACAACGAATAGGACTGTCTTAAAATATCTTCCGAAGATCATGTCCCCTCACCGAAAAATATTTTAAGGCAGCCCCATACTACCAACAAAGGGATCAGCTAGCTGATCCCTTACCACAAAACCAGACAAATTGTCCTCTAAATATACGCTTTGATAACAATTGCGCATTGTATGTACAAATAATCTATTTGTTTTCGCAGCTCTGATTGCCAACTGTACAGGATGTCTTGCAAGCTGACTGACAGGATGTCTGGCACTCTCCACAGCCGCCCTTTTTCATGGTATCCTTAAGATTTTTTGTGTTTAAAGTCTTGATATGCTTCATTTTCTGCCTCCTTAGCATCTTTTCACTCCCCGTAATTATATCATAAGTCATTTCATAAGAAAAGAGTTTTTTGCGATAAAGGAGATCCCAAAGAAACCTCCAAGGAAATCCACTAAGGAGATATCATAAAATCTCACAAAATTCAAATTCTTCCCCGGTCGGGCTTGCGATTTTAAAATAACGGATTCCCCGTTCCCAAAAGGTGGGGATTTCCTCTATTCCATCGGTCGTTATCCGGTATCCCGCTTCTACACATTCCTTGTAATCCTGTTCAATGTCCTGTGATTCGAAGGAAAAATGATCAATTTTCCCCTCCAGGTGATCCGGAACAGGTGGGATGGGCTGATACATTTCATATACAAACCCGTTCCCCTTAAGGAAGCAGACCGGCTCCCCCTTCGGTGTCGTGAAGGCTCCGATCTTTTCAAATCCCAGCACCTCCATGTACCAGGCCATGTCCTCCTCCAGCCTGTTTGTCGGTAATCCCAAATGTCCCATGCTACGGTTTTTAATCATACTCGTTTCCTTACCCCTTTCAGCTTTATTCCGTTTCCTTTAATAACCAGATCCACTACAACTGCCACAATCAGTACTGCACCCTCTACAATAAACTGGTAGACGGTTCCAATCCCCATAAGGTTCATTCCGTTGGATAAGTTTCCAAGAATCATCGCGCCAATTAAAGTGCCGATTAAGGAGCCCTGACCACCCAAAAGGCTGGTACCGCCTAAAATAATAGCCACAATGATCTCAAATTCAATCCCGGAGGTGCTAAGGTTCGGGTCTCCCGAGCTGATTCGTGAAGACATCAGAACACCTGCGATTGACGACATCAAACCAGTTAAGATATATAGTACACATCGGATCAGTTTCACATTAACACCGGATAACCGGGCTGTTTCCGAATTGCCGCCAATTGCATATGCATATTTCCCCAACAGCGTTTTGTTTAAAATAACGTAAAAGATGACAAAAATAACTGCCGCAATGATTAGCATTAGTGGAAATGGACCTATGTATTTTGATACCCAGCCAAAGTTATTTGGCAGTCCCTTCACGATGGCATAGCTATGGCTGATGGCATAGGCAAATCCCTTCGTAATGTACCAGGTGCCAAGAGTAGCAATCATCGGCGGCACATTTGCGACAACCACCAGAAAACCGCTGAACAAGCCTGCCGCCATTCCTATGAGCAGGGATAATAATATTGCCACGGGAAGGCTGACTCCTGAAACACAGAGCTTTGCCAGCACAACGGAGGTCAGCGCCATTACACCGGCAGGGGACAGATCCATCCCCCCTGATATCATTAATATGGTTGCTGCGCTTGCTATAATAATCAACGTAGATTCCTGGCGCACGATATTGATCAGGTTATTAAAATTCAGATATTTGTCGCTGATACAGGACAATACTACCATAATTGCAATTAAGATAAACAGCGTGGCCATTCTCTGTATTGTAGCTGCATTCAATTTAACTCGCTTCATTCACTTCTACCCCCATTGCATACATCATAACCTTATCCTCCGTGATATCCCTACCGGATAATTCTCCTGCAATATGTCCGTCCTTCATCACTATAATCCGGTTACTTAAGTTTATAATTTCAATCAGATCAGAGGAAACAACAATAACTCCGATGCCCTCCCGTGCCAGCTGATCAATCAAATGATAGATCTCCGCTTTCGTTCCTACATCGATCCCCTGGGTTGGTTCATCTAACAACAAAATAGAAGGGGAAACACTTAACCACTTGGCGAGGACTACCTTCTGGGCATTGCCGCCGCTTAAGCCCTTGACCGCTTGTGCCGAAGTATTCGTCTTAATCCTCAATTTCTTAATATATTGTTCTGTTACTTCATTTTCTTTTCCTTTTCGCAAAAACCCAAGCCTGGCATGCAGCTGCGAATATATCAGGGTCAAATTCTCTTTTACGCTCAGGCAGCCTACAATTCCTTGGGCTTTTCTATCCTCCGGCACAAAACCAATTCCATGTCCGATTGCATCCTTTGATGCATGGATCACTACTTTTTTTCCTTCCAGATAAATCTCTCCGGTCCTTTTCGGATCCACTCCGAAAATTGCCCTTAAGGTCTCGCTGCGTCCAGAGCCAACCAATCCTGCCAAACCCAGGACTTCTCCCCGGCGCAGTGTAAAGGAAATTCCAGAAACATATGCATTGCTTAAATTTTTAACCTCAAGCAGAACTTCCTTCCGGTCGCGGCTTTTATCAGGATAAATATCCTTCAGCTCCCTTCCCACCATTTTTACAATCAGCTGGTCCATGGAAATAGCATCCTTATCATAGGTCCCAACATAGGTTCCATCCTTTAAAACACTGATGCGGTCCCCTATTTCATAAATTTCTTCCAACCGGTGTGAAATATAAATAATAGTAATACCATTCTTTTTTAATCTTGCTATTATTTCAAATAAAATACGTACCTCATTTTCATTCAGCATTGCTGTCGGCTCATCCAGTACAATTATTTTTGCCTTCTGGGACAGGGCTTTCGCCATCATAACCATCTGCTTCTGTGCAATGCTTAAGGAGCCCATCAGCGTATTGGGACTCATGGTCAGCCCTACCTGCTCCAGATATGGCATCACATAGTTTATATTTTCTTTCTTTAAATTAAAGCCCAGCTTTGCGTTCTCCATTCCCAGCATCATGTTATCAACAATCGTAAGCTTATCAACCGTGTTCATTTCCTGGTATACTACCGTCACGCCTAATTTTGAGGCCTCCAGGGGACTGGTAATGTTCGCTTCTTTTCCATCCAGATACAGCTTTCCGCCTGTAATATCATGGGCTCCCGATAAAATTTTCATCAGCGTTGATTTTCCTGCACCATTTTCACCAACCAGACAGTGTACCTCGGCTTTACGCACCTCAAAGCTGATATCCTCCAAAGCAGTAACCGGGCCGAATTGTTTTTTAACATGTTCAAATCTCAAAGCAATCTCTTCTGTCATAATTTTTTGGAAGCGGCATAAAATGCCGCTTCCGACCTCCTTTACCGGTTACCTGCTATTCAAAGTTACTTTCCACCCAGGCATCTGCCTGATCCGGCGTTACGCTGACTATTTTCATTTTTTCAGTATATCCTTCCTTTGCCGGAAGCTCCCCTTTGATTACCTTGGACAGCAGCCCCCATGCCGATTCAGCCATAATACGGGGCGAATTTCCTGCGACAGCCTTTAAAGCACTGTCCGGATTTTTCAGCTCTGCACAATCTGTCTCAGTACCATCCACGCAGGCAACCAGGGAATCTGTAACTTTACCCCTTCCAATCTCCTTTAATGCATCCAGGGCACCAAGTCCGGAATCTGCGTTAATACCAAAGATTACATTTACATCAGGATGTGCCTGGAGCATGTCTTCGGTAGCTGACAGTGAGGTGGAACGTGACCCGCCGCCATCTACGGTTTGAACCAGTTCAAAATCAGGATAAACGGTCTGGAAGCCTTCCAAAAAGCCTTGTACCCTTAGTGCGCATACCGGGGCAGAGTACAAATCTACGGCGCCTCCAATAGGTTTAATATCCGGATGGTTCTCCTTCCAGTATTCCGCCGCAGCAACACCTGCAACATGACCAAATTCCGTATGGTCTGCTACCACCATTGGACAAATCTCTTTATCCGGCTGGACGTTATAGGTGACAACGGGAATATTAGCTTCCTGGAGCCGTTCCACCTGGGTTGTCAGGGTAGAAGCTTCCAGCCCGCAGGTAATAACCCCATCCGGCTTTGTGGCAATAATGTCGTCGATGATATTATTAAAGGTTGTTACATCACTGTTAATGTCCATAATTGTCAGGTCAAAATCATTTTCCTTTGCCAGCCGCTCCAGGGTATGCTGCACATTTGACCAGAAATTAATCTGCTGTGATTGTACGGTTGCTACAATCCTAAGCTTCTTTGAGGAGGTTTCCTTTGAGCTTCCATTATCCGCAGCCGTAGATCCGCCGCCATTATTTGAAGCATTATTTCCACAGGCTGTTAAGGACACGCATAATAGCACTGCCAACACCACTCTGACTATTTTTTTCATCATATATTTTCTCCCTTTCTACTGTACCAATTGCTTTATTTCATAATATATTTCTGCAATAACGACGGGTCTTTTTTCAGTGGGCTTTCATATACCGGATACTTCCTAACCTCAGGAACCTGAACCGGATCCAGGATTGCACCATGCTCCAGCAATTTTTCCTGGATTGCTTTTACATCCATATCTTTTACTGATACACCAGTTTTTACACTAAGGGCACAGGAAGTCCCTGCCGCTTCGCCCATTGCCATACAGATTCCGGAGCAAAGCACGCCGCTTGTGGCATCCTCCTCTGAGGATACGCATTTCCCGGCGACCAGCAGATTCTCAACATCCGATTCCGGAACCATGACCCCATAGGGGACTCCATAATAATCTCCCGGTGTCAGGTAATATAAAATATTCTGTCCGCCGACCTCCTGGCTATGTAGATCAATCCCGTAAGCGGTGATCGCGATACGGTCCTCCATAACCTCCTGGTTCAGGATAATCTCCTTTGCCATCGTCTTTCTTCCAACCAGATGTGGCTGGCAGATTGTTCCCAAGGCCGGAGCAGAATCAAGCAGATAGGCATCTTCAAAGCCATACCAGTTTTCCTTCAGGTATGCCAATACCTGCTGGCATTGCTTTCTGCACTCAATAGTTCCCCTTGTAAAGTCCTCGGCACTTGTCTCGCTTCCAATGTAGCGAGTCATTTCCACACGGAATTCCCCTTCCCTCGGCAAAGGGAAAAAGTTCACTGCCCCGTATGGAACCTCCTTTACATTCGGCTGATAGGACGGTGTCACATTCTTCACATTTCCAACCCTGAACATCAAGGTCATGGAACCCTTCTTTCCTACTCCCCTGCATTCTGCGCCGGCAGCCCTGGCGGCAACCAGATTCCCGCTGCAGTCAACAATGCGCTTTGCCAGGATGACCTGTCGCCCGGAACGGTTTTCAATTACTGCGCCGGTCACCTTATTTCCTTCCATCAGCACATCAGTTACCATGGTGTAAAAAAATACGTTAACCCCATACTCCTCCATCAGCTCATCCGCTGACAGCTTAAATGCCTCCGGATCCCAAGGTGTGATCTGAAGATCATTTTCACAGCGGGATGTATCAAGGGGATAGTACTTATTGGACCAGGCCAGCTCATAGCCACGGATCGCTCCGCGTTTTTCCACCATGCGGTCTATCAGCTTTTCAAATACTCCTTTGATCAAGATTTTGTCCCCGGACACTGCCACTGCTGCTTCACAGTTTGTAATAAAGCCATTCGTCAGTAATCCCCCCAGGCTGCCGTATAAATCTACGATTGCCACACTTGCACCATTCTGGGCTGCTCCGATTGCCGCACCGATGCCTCCTGCACCTCCTCCTACTACCAGTACATCAACATCTGCAACAACCTCACACTCCTGACTGGGTAACATCAGTTTCTTGGTCATTGTTCCAACTCCTCCCTTCAATTTGATATCTACATTGTACTGATACCGGGCTTTCCCAACAATGTACCAATGTCTAGAATATGTGCAATATTTCTATTTTT
>JARKQP010000084.1 GCA_029974875.1 Mobilitalea sp. | reverse complement strand
AATATCGCCCGGCATCAGCTGATAGGATTTTCCTTCAATTATATAGGTGACATCACCTGAGATAAAATAATAGCATTCATAAAAATCATGATGATGCAGGCTTACCCTCCCGAACCCCGTATCGGAGTAATGGAAAATCTCATAGTCATTGGTCAGCATGGTCTGGCGTGTATTATAGGCCTGTGTTTTCTTTCTCATATGAATCCTTTCATTCTATAAATAAACCCATAAATTACCCGTAAATTTGGGTGGGCGGCACAGTATTTGCAAAGAGAATCGCTTGTATGGGTATACAGATCAGCAGGAAAATTTCAAAGCTTTAGAGGCGGAGAATGTCATCTGATGTCATAGGAACTATTTTATCACAGCAATTTTTGCAAGTCAAATAGCACTTAAAGCATAGGAAAGCTGATTAAAAGGATGCTATAATAGCTTCTATAAACGTCATTTATGTTTCAAGTAAAGGAGTAATAATTCTATGTTTGGCGGCAATTTCTTACTAAAGGGCAGGACAGCAGAGGCCTTATATCATAATATTGCAAAATGTGCTCCGATTTATGATTACCACTGCCATCTTTCGGCTAAGGAAATCTATGAGGACGAGGTATTCACAGATATTTCAGCCCTGTGGCTAAAATATGACCATTATAAATGGAGAGCCATGCGTTACGCAGGAGTACCGGAGGAATTAATCACAGGGAATGGAAGCAGTCTTGATAAATTCATTGCCTGGGCAAGAACCTGTGAACGGTTGATCGGAAGTCCGCTGTATCATTGGGCGAATATGGAGCTGCAGACCTATTTCGGGGTGGAAAGCATTTTAAAGGAAAGTAATGCGGAGGAAATCTATCATTTCTGTAATGCCAGGATTGGGAAGGAAGCCCTATCACCGGTAAAGATGATCCAAAGCTCCAGGGTAAAGCTGGTCTGTACCACGGATGATCCTTTGGATGACCTGGCATTCCATAAGCTGATCCGTACAGAACGCAGCCTGGATTTCACGGTGCGGCCTACCTTCCGCCCGGATAAGGCGTTGAATATCGGCAAGGAAGGCTTTCTGGATTATGTCGGAGGCTTAAGTACAGTGACGGGTCTTTCCATCCATACTTATTCTGATTTTATGAAGGGAATGGGTGGGCGGATTGAGTATTTCCGTATCAATGGATGCTTATTGTCAGACCATTCGCTGGAAAGCCTGAGCTATAGCCAGACCTCAGAAGAGGAGGTCAGTGATATCTTCTTAAGGAGAATGCAGGGGCATAAGATCACAAAGGAAG
>JARKQP010000066.1 GCA_029974875.1 Mobilitalea sp. | reverse complement strand
ATACTCCCTGGGAAGATCATTTCTTGGTCCGTGGTATAAGATATCTCCTAATAGTATAAGCTTGTCGGCCTTCTCCCTATGGAACGCTTCCAGCATCCTCTGACAATAGTAGCTTGAACCATGGATGTCCGATGCTATCATTAACTTCATGCTCTCTTTCAACCTCCTTGGAGTTTAATAATCCCCTTTGCTTCCTCCAGACGCTCCAGGAATTGTCCATAAAAATCTGTCTTCTGGTCATACGGCTTAAAATAAAACCGGTTAAGCAGATACATATTCAAATTCTTAACCAGCGCTTCATCCTGGATATCCCTGACTACAACCTCCACATCGTTTAAAAAATAATGCCAGCCGATTAAAAACCGGTCATTTTTCTCCTGCTCCGGGGTATCAATCCACTTGCCTACCTTCATCTTTGTTTCCGAGGTATTCCTGCATTCATTTTTCTGCAGGATATAGGTAAAGGAATTGTTCCTATAATACCGCCCCAGGGGAAATATCCTACAGATCCCTGGGCGGAAGGCATGGATGTTACAGCGTCCCCCGGGATTTAAAAAGGAGCAGCCCTCATCAGTCCCGGTCATTTTGAGGTTCGGCAGGATTACACCATCAACAAGGTTAAGCTCTATGCGGTCTTTTAATAATGCCTCAAAGGGCAGCTTAAGGTTGGTAGTCATGCGGTGGATATCAAAGGGATCCAGGATAATTGACTTTCCCATTCCATGGCAGCAGGAGGCTTTTCCCTTACAGCCATTACAACTCACCTCCACCAGATCCTCTGCCGTATATAGTCTGCCATCCGATATTTCTTCAAGGCTGCAATTTCGTTTCATTTTATCTCTTCTCCATTTGCGTATTTTTTGTATGTATATCCCAGGATCAGCTTTCCTTACCAATCCCTGATAAGGATATGATGCAGATATTTTTGGGCTGCCCATTAAGATTATACCATGGGAAACCGCCAAGCTGTGCGCTCCCTTAGCCGGCACCGGTATAATATCTATCGATATTATACCATCAATTCCTATTAATACAAAACACATTTCGTTGAATCGGACTGCAAATAAAGCCCCCCAGAAAAAATCCCGGGAGGCTCCCAACCATTTCAAATCAAACCCTACTGACCATATATCCTTTCTTCTCTTCCTTGACTACCCTATCGTAGCGGTAAGCGGAGCAGGCCAGCCCCGCTAAAATCATATTCGTCAGGATGCTGCAAAAGCCCTCCGAAATAAACGGAAAATTGCAGAACCAGCCGATCTGGTACCCCATATTCCCCATAAAGTAAACTACAGACTGCAGGATTAAAGTCAATACACAGGAAAACGCCAGGATTTTACCCATTTTATTCTTGATCTTACCGACCATCCGTATCAGAATGCCATAAGCAGTGAGTATGATGCCCAGCAGTACCAGCGCCGGAAGCCATCCATATTTCAACACCCAATAGGTAATCCTGTAGTTATTCTGATAGTGCTGCGGCAGGATATCCTCCAGCGTAATACTGGCTTCATCCTGTCCTTGCATTTTATACCTATAATGAAACTCATCCAGGTTATCAAAATACCACTCATCCGTATAGTAGCCCATCCGCTCCTCCTGGCTCAAGGAAACAGTTCCAACAGGTAGGGCTTTTCTAAGTAAATCCTTTATTAAAATACTGTTATAAGCGTCATCCCAGTAATCACTGACCACCTTCTCCGGATAAAAGCATTGCTCTAATTCATATTTCCAGTTACCGGGAAAGGATAGTATAAAGATGGCCATTACAGTTCCCAGGCTCAGGACCCATGCAAGAATTTGCCTTCCCGGCTTTCCTGACAGCATTCCCTTCCCAATCATATAGAGCAGGGACGCATAGACGGCTATGATCAGGATCAAATGAGCTGCCAGCATATAACCGCCTACAAGCCGTGACGTAATACCTATCATTGCAGCTGTCAATACCGTGACCAGCAGGAAGGGTTTATAGTTCTTATTCCTATTAAAATATACCATCCCTATGACAGCCGGAATGCTTAGCAGCTCCCATGCAAATACAATCGACATACTGGTCAGCCTGAATAAAAATGTACTTCCCAGCTGCCTTTGGGCAAGGGAAAGTCCCAGATATACGCCCCATGCTGCCAGGATAATGATATTAACTTTTCTGATATTCTTTACCAGCTTCTGATAGCCGGTGTAATACATTATCGCAAAAATAGTGATTCCACAAAGAAAATAAAAGAAGCCGGAAAGCCATATTCCAAGATTCTCTACCATGGCCAGACGTATATTTCCTATGATGCCGATTGCTGCCAGCGCCATTACCAGGATCACCGCAAAATGGTTTTTCTGCAGCCCCCGGGTCTCGTTTAGCCTGATCCCGACCTCGACCGGATCCCCCATGTCCTCAAGGGCTTTCTCCTGCGCTTTATCAGCCTCCAGCCCCTGGTCAATATATTCCGCCTTCCGGTCCTCGATATGGGCTGCCAGCTCTGCCTTTATTTCAGCCCTCACCGGCTCGTACTGTATCTGCTCTGCCACATCTTCAAGAAAGGGCTCCATTCCCTCAAAAGCCCCATGCTGCTGTTCCATATCCTGTGGAAATTTCATGTTCCGCCGAATTTTCATGCTCCGTCCCCCCTATCACATGATTCACTGCTTTCTGGTAAGTATTCCAGTCCCTTTTTTTCTCGCCCAGAAGCTTCAGGCCTTTTTTTGTAATATGGTAATACTTTCGCGTTCTCCCCGTCTCGGCGGCCTTTTCATAGCCCTCCACCGCTCCTTCCAGCTCCAGGGTGTGCAGAACCGGATACAGCGTCCCCTCTTTTAGGGAAAATATGTTCTCACTCCTTGCCTCCAGCTCCTTAATCAATTCATAGCCATACCGGTCCTGCTCCTCCAATAGTCTGAGGAGCAGCATTGATATACTGATATTCATAAGCTTTTTGTCCATATGCCCTTTTCCTCCATGCCTAGATTTCCTAGGTATTAGTATACCTAGTTCACATAGGTATGTCAACTGGTTTATTATTATTTTTTTCTTTTTCAGGAAAAAAGTTGTAACTAAAAAATTCTGCTAATGCTTGCTGGCTTTATTAGCATAAATAAAATAAGCCAATACCGCTTTCAACCGCATTGACTTATCTTTGCCCCATCTGCTTTAAGGTATGATGATATCGTCCGTCTTTATATGGCAATAGGTTTGCCCCTCTTCTTCGTACAATTCGAATACCCCTGTTAATTCTATCACCGTATTATCCGGGGGATACTCATCCGGGTAAACATGGGTGTCATCATCCCAGACAAACTCAATTCCATTTTGGCAGCAGGCTGCTGCATCACTGATCAAAACACAGTGATAATATTTTCCGGTACCCTCCCAGTAGCTGGCATAATATGTCCCTTCCATTTTGATTGTCTTTCCCACATAATCTTCGGGGCTGGTCATCATATTATATACTTCCGCATAGACCATATTGCTGCTCAATTTGGTCAGGTCAACGTCAATACCAGAGCTGTCCTTGCTCCCTTCTACCTCTGCATTCCCCTTCTTATTTGTCCCGTCCCCAGTGGTATCCTTTCCCGTGCCAGCCTCTGCCGCCGTACCTCCAGCTATGCTTTCGCTTCCTTCTGTTACTTCTTCAAGGCCATTCGGGCTGCCCTTCCCATTTGCCGGATTCTGCTCTTCCGTTCCATACTGTTGGCCTGCTATCTCGTCAACCACACTTGTATTTTTTCCACAGGCAGACATGCCCAGGGTCAAAACCATAATAACAATAGTAAAAGCTCTCTTTTTTCTTCCTGTCATTTTCCCATACCTCCCAGCAGCTTTCCAATCCAATAGAATAGGATGAACACTACAATATCAATTGCTACAATCGTCGATCCAACCGGTGTAGAAGCCAGAATGGATATTATAATCCCGCTGCCCGCCGCAATAACGGATATTACAACGGAGCAAAGTATCACCGCCCGGAAATTTTTAAACAGCCGCATGGCTGACAGGGCGGGAAAGATAATGAGTGCCGATATTAGCAGGGAGCCCACCAAATTCATGGCAAGGACAATGATAACCGCTGTGATCACTGCAACAATCAGGTTATAAATGTCAGCACGGGTTCCGGTGGCTCTGGCAAAGGTCTCATCAAAGGTCACCGCAAAAATCTTATGGTAAAAGAGCAGGAACACCACAACCACCACCCCTGACATGATAACGCTTAGCCATACCTCTGTCATGGTTAAGGTAAGTATGGAGGTGGATCCGAAAAGGGTACTGCATACATCCCCGGAGATATTGGAGGACTTTGAAAACAGGTTCATCAAAAGGTATCCTATGGCCAAAGCGCCTACGGAAAGCATCGCCAGGGAAGCATCTCCCTTGACCCTGGTATTCTGGCCCCTTTTTAATAAGAGCACTGCCGCAAGGATGGTCACCGGCATCACGATCACCGTGTCATTCGTCAGTCCGAATACAGCAGCTACCGCGATGGCTCCGAAGGCTACATGGGAAAGTCCGTCCCCGATGAAGGAAAGCCGTTTCAATACCAGGGTAACCCCAAGCAGCGAGGAGCAAAGCGCAATCAGTATGCCCACGGCCATAGCATACCTTACAAAGGGAAATGAAAAATAATGGAGTAATGTATCCAGAATATCATTCATGCTTCCCCACCTCCTTCTGTCCGCCTATACCAAAGCCTATCCCGCTTAACACATATTCCTCCTTCCTTCCAATAAACACCGGCGTCCGGTTAATATGAAGAATATGGGATGCGTATTTTACTGCTGCCCCTATATCGTGGGATACCATGATGACAGTAATCCCGTCCTCTTTATTAAGCTTTCCGATTAGCTCATACAGATCCAGGGCTGCCTTAGGATCCAGTCCTGTCACAGGCTCATCCAAAAGCAGCATTTTCTTCGTGGCACATAGGGCTCTTGCCAGCAGCACCCTCTGCTGCTGACCTCCCGACAGCTCCCTGTAGCACCGCTTGGCAAGGTCGTCGTCAATTCCCAGGCGCTTAAGGTTATTTTTAGCCAGTTGCTTTTCTTCCCTATTATAAAAGGGACGTAAACCGCACCTGTTTAAGCAGCCCGACAATACGATCTCCCATACTGATGCCGGAAAATCCTTCTGTACTACCGTCTGCTGCGGAAGGTATCCTATTTCCGCTGCCTTCAGTCCATCTCCCATGAGGATCTCTCCGGAGGAGGGTGTCTTCAGATGGAGCAGCGCTTTCATAAGCGTACTTTTCCCCGCGCCATTTTCTCCAACGATGCATAGATAATCGCCGCTATTCACTTCAAAATTTAACTGCTCTGCCACAATCCTTCCCTCATATCCGAGAGCAACATTTTTACAGATAAGCTGGGACATATACAACCTCTTTTCCAAGGAACTTTAATTCCTTTCTGCCATCCTTATTGAATAAAACTACCATTTTTAATTGAACAAACCTGTCATCCTTTAATTGAACAAACCTATCATCCTTAATTGGGTAAACCAGCTTCCTTAATTGGATAAATCAACATCCTTAATTAGCAAACCAGCTTCCTTAATTAAGCGCTTCCTTTAGTTCCTTAAGATTTTCTTCCATAATAGAAAGGTATTTCGCGCCATTTGCAACATCCTTTGAGGTGACGGACTGCATGGAATCCATGACAAGAATTTTCTGGTTCTTGCTTTTAGTGTTATTAATAATCGTTTTTGCTATGGACTGGTCAGAGCTTTCCAGGACGCAAACTGCCGGGAGGCTTAGTTCATCCGTTTTCCCTGCCAGAAATACGATAGTTTCAAAGCTTGCTTCTGTCTCCGCAGAGCAGCCTACAAAGGCGGCATAATAATCCAATCCGTAATTATCTACCAGGTAACGGAAAGGAAACCTGTCCCCGAACAGCAGGGTAGCGCGGGCTGCGCCGTCCACTGCCTTCTGGTAATCTGCATCTAAGGCTTCCAGCTTTTCCGTATAACCGGCTAAATTCTTTTCATATACGGCCTTATTCCTTGCATCTACTTCTGAAAGTGCTGCAGCAATGGCTTTACAGATTACCTCAGCATTTTCTAAAGAGAGCCATACATGCTCATCATACTCCGCTTCGGCCTCCCCGCCCTCTTCTTCCTCCTCCTCTTCCGCTTCCATACCTTCTACCAGCTCTTCCTCCTTAATACTGTCCCCGAGCACCTCCATCATATTGATTACCTTCATATCCTTATTGGTTGCTTCCGCAAGGGCATCTGCCACCCAATGGTCAGACTCCCCTCCAACATAGATAAACAAATCACAGGCTGCAATCTTGGCAATATCCCCAGCTGTGGGCTGATAGCTGTGAAGATCCACTCCATTGTCCAACAGCAGGGTCAGCTCCGCATTGCCAGGAGCCTCAGCTCCCTCCTGATTCCCAAGGATTTCCCGAACCCAGTCATACTGGGGAAAAATTGTGCAAACGATACTAAGCCCTTTCGTTCCAGCCACCTGCTCACCGTCCGCCTCTGCAGCACTGTTACCGGGGGACTGAGGCTCCCGTGAACCGGTACAACCGGCTAAGGTACCCATGCACAGGCACAGTACCAGAATACTTGCTATTAAATTTTTTCTCATAATAATTGAACCTCCTGAATGAATGGCATCTACGCCTTACTTAATTTTGCATACGAAAATAACACCGGACATGGGATCCGATGTAAATTATTACTGATGCAGCTTCAATTCAGCAGTTCTACCTTCAAGGTGATTAATGTCTCTTCAGACCGACAGATGATATTTCCGGACAAGCAGAGGCAGGCTGTCACAATGGCAGCTGCCAAAAGAAAGAATGGGGCTATAAAAAAATTTTTATGGTTATTGAGATTTTGTAAAGCCGTTTCAATATGTGCGCACACCTGGCACTCCGTTCCCGTACATTCATGGTGTAGGTGCACATCAATATAGAAAAGAGAGAGCAACGGCACACAGGTTACAGCCAATATTAATAGGAATACCAGTATTCTCTTCCGCATATTCATAGTGCCCTTCTCCTTCCACTTATTAAAATTATAGGCGATTGCAAAATGCAGCTGCCCATGCGATTGATACAGGTTCCTGATCGCAATTTGCGCGTATACAGCACGGAACGAAAGCTTTGTATCAATATGTATGAAAAACTTCACTATCTATATTATTTCACAATTGACTATATTAAAACTACTTTCGCTCAAGTTTAACGCAAACCATTTGCATTCAGAATTATACCCGTGCATTCTTGATTTGTCAATGCAGTAAAGTTAGTATCCTCTTTTCAGGCTTTTTTCAGACCTTCTTTTCAGATATCTCTTTCCTTCGCTAAACCCTCTGCCCTTTACCTCACTGACACGGTTAATAATTACAAAGGCGTCCTTATCAATATCATGCACCAGTCTTTCCACCTTCGAAAGCTCCCTGTTGGAAACCACGCTCAGCAGAATATCCATCTCTTCCTCCAGATACCCTGTCTGCCCATGCAAAAGGGTTACTCCCCTGTCAACCTCTGAAATAATGGCATCCTTTATGTCTGCTATCTGGCTGCTCACTACCTTTATCTGCATCTTATTCGTACCCAGCATCAGAAGCTTGTCAATAATAACCGTGTAAGCCAGTACCAAAGCAATCCCATAAAGAGCCTTTTCCCTGTCGCTAAAATCAGCCTGCAGCGCAAGTATCATACAATCAGCAATATATAGGCTGACGGATACCGGGATGCGAAAATACTTATATAGGATGAGCGGGGGTATATCCATTCCTCCCGTACTCGCTCCTGCCCGGATCACCAGGGCAATGGACGCACCAATACAGATTCCCCCAAAGAGCACGCACAGGAAAATATCCTCCGTCACCACATAACCTCCGGCGGCTTTATTCAATAACTCCAGGGCAAGGGGATAGCAAAAGGTGCTGACCAGTGTGGTAAGGGCAAATTTCTTCCCCATAAGGAAGAAGCCCAAAATAAACATAATTACATTAAAGCCAAATACGAAATAGGACACCGGAAGCCCAAAATACTGGCTGATGCATATTCCAATCCCTGTAGTGCCTCCTGTAATCAGCTTTGAGGGCATGATAAAGAAAACCACCCCTGCTGCATAAAGAAAATTTCCAAATATGATTGTCAGTACTTCAAATAATATCCTCAGCTTTTTCATACTCATTACACTCCATAAAAAAACACGCCTGCTAAGATTTTCCCTAACAGACGTGGATCAAGGCTATCGCCTAATACTTTTGGTTTATTTAGTTCTTTTTTATTTATACCATATTCTTTTTTAAAACTCAATCCCTGATTTATATATTCTTTTTGTACGTCAACATCATTGTCACACTGACGATCATTCGGCCGCGGAGCCACCGGGTGCCGGGTGTGAAATGATCTTCATTTCACACAATACCAGGGGTAACGGTACATAAAAGCTATTGCCCGGTTTTTCATCACTATCCGCCCATATCCTACCCTTCTGCCCCTCACGATATTGACACAATATTGACACAATTCTCGGTTCATCTTCCTCTTGTTTTCCTCCATTATCCGTGTTATAATGCCACTACGGGGGTATAGCTCAGTTGGGAGAGCGCTTGAATGGCATTCAAGAGGTCATGGGTTCAAATCCCACTATCTCCATTACAAAGAAAACCACAGAGGCCAAAATTCTCTGTGGTTTTTCTATACCCTATAGCAAACAAAAACGGTCCCAAGCATTATGCTTCAGACACGGTCAAAATAACCGGCTACTAATTCTATGTTTTTTGAAGTCCATTCCCCTCTGTGGGTGACTGCCCCATTCTCTATAAAAATAAAGTAATTACAGCACGCAGCCACTAATTCGGGATCGTGGGTAATGATAAACTGTGTTTTCCCTAAAGAAGAAAGCTGGTGTATATTTTGGGCAACTTCTTTCATGTGCCGATAGTCCAAACCACTGGTCGGCTCGTCAAATACAATAATCTCCTTATTAGATGCAATCGCACTGGCAATCGCGACCCTTTGTCTTTGTCCACCCGAAAGGGACATAGGATGCGCGTCCTTGTACTCTAATAGATCCAGCGCTGATAAAATTTCTCCGGCAATTTTCTCTCTATCCTCGTCCGTGGAAATATCCACCCCCAGCACAACTTCATCCATCACGCTTTCTGAAAACAACTGATGGTTGACATCCTGCATTACCATGTAGCAAAGATGTGTACGCTTTTTCCCGGTATATAGTCTTCCTTTATAATCCAACGAACCTTGTGCCTTTTTCACCAATCCGCAAAGACAGCGGGCAAAAGTCGTTTTTCCAGCCCCATTGTCGCCTAAAACAGCCACCACGGCTCCTTGGGATATCTCCAAGTATGGAATATTTAGTACAGGCGATTTCTTATAGGAGAATCGAAAGTCTCTTAGTTCGATTTTTCCAGGCTTGTCTGCTTTTAGCTGATTCTCCGGAGTAAAGCGGCTGTAAGCGCGCAATCCCATATAATTAAGCTTTTCTGGTGGTATTCCCCAAAATGAATCCGCGTCCAAATCCCTTTCTATTTTTCCATCCTTGAAAAACAGCACCCGGTCTGCAATACCGCGCAGCCACGCGAGGCGGTGCTCTGCAATCACAATCGTTTTTCCTTGTGCCTTCCAGACAAGAAGAATCTTTTGCAGGTCCTGTATAGTGCTAATATCAAGATTAGAAGAAGGCTCGTCCAGAACAAATATATCGGGCATCAATGCACCTACAGACGCACAAGCTATTTTCTGCTTTTCCCCTCCTGAAAGCGCAAACAGACTTCTTCCCAGCAGCTTTTCGATATGTAGGGCTTCTACCGTCCGGTCAAACCGCTCCAGAATCTCTGCCCTATCTATCCCAAGGTTTTCGCAGGCAAAGACAATCTCGGTGTCTGTTAAAAGCGTGTAGAATTGAGATTTCGGATTTTGGAATACAGAGCCTACAAAGAGAGCCAGCTCATATAGTTCAGTATTCCGGATATCCTTGCCTTCGACAAAAACCTCCCCGGCCATTTTACCTTCGTAATAGGAAGGAACCAGCCCGTTAATAAGCCTGCTAAATGTAGTCTTGCCGCTGCCTGATTCTCCGCACAGGAGTACAACCTGACCTTTTAGGATCTCAGCGCTAATATCGGCAATAGCGGCGCCATTACTGGCATTTTCATAGGTAAAAGAAACCTGTTCCGCTTGTATCAAAGCTTCACCCCCTTAACAAAATTACCATCCTAAGATGGCCGACAAACCAAAAAGGACAAGAATTACAAGGCAGAACATTGCGGCAACTGCGTCCTGCCAGTGAAATCCGATTGGGCACACATTGGTACGATGTGCCGGGGCGCCTAAGCCCCGCGTTAACGCTGATGCGGATAAATCGTTCCCGATGGAAACAAGCCCCGTCAAAAGTGGAACCATCCGATATTCCAGCATTTCTATGGGATTACGCCAAGAACCGGTATTCCGGAGCCTCATGGCATCACGAATGGCCGCATACTCATCCCTGATGGTAGGGAAAAAGCGGAACATGGCGGACACAGGGACAGTAAAGTTTTTGGATATATGTAAGCTGTCCATTGCAGCCATAAATTCACTTACAGTCGTAGTCAATATCAAGAAGCAAAACATCGACATACTCGGCAGCGCCTGTGTTGACACTACCACAACTCCAGTAAATAGGAAATTGACAACTGGCGGTAAATGGGGCATCAATAGGTAAGGAATTGTTGCCGAAGCAACATACATCCCTGCATAGTAAGCCGCAATCAACGGCTTTTTCAAAATGATGAGAAACATCAACGGAACGGCCCCTAAGCATGGCTGCACATAGCGCATAGTTCCCATGCCATCACCTGCAAGCATAACAAAGGAAACTGTAAGGCAAAGAAAAATCTTTGTGCGGGGGTCTAAATACATTTGTTTCGCAGTTGGGCGCGTATTGCGCAGCATCGTTTCCATTAGACCAGCCCGCTCCTGATAAAGTGTTTTTTCAAAATCCTCTTGCCTAAAAGCCCTCCGATCATACCACCAATAAAAGTGGACAGCACCACCGCAGGGAATACCCACCAATAATCAAAGTATCCGACAACTGCATTCATATAATCCTCTCCCATTGACGTGGCTGTCCTTTCAAGAAATTTGCTGCTGCCGATAACCCAATACAGTGTATTTGCGTTCGCTCCGACACAGGCAGTTGCAAAGGCTAAAATGGCCCGATTGGCACTTTGATATTTTCCAGAACGCAAAACCAGTTCTGCAATCAATGCAAGAGCCGTCCCAAAAATCAGCGCATAGATCCCCAGACCCAGGAACACCATTAAAATGCCATTCACTATGTAAGTGATTAAAACCATACCAAATTTTTTGATTTTGGTGAAATAAAGCATCATCGGAATTCCTAAAGCAATACTGCTGAAAAAATTCATCAGTATGGCCAAAACCGGAATTATTCCAAAGGCGATGGATAC
>JARKQP010000047.1 GCA_029974875.1 Mobilitalea sp. | reverse complement strand
ATTAATCTTCCTATACGGTATCCTAATCGGCAGCTTCCTGAACGTCTGCATTTACCGTATCCCAAGACAGGAGAATATCGTGACTACCCGCTCTCATTGTATGAGCTGCGGGTATCAGTTGAAATGGTATGATTTGTTCCCTCTGTTCAGTTATCTGTTTTTAGGCGGCAGATGCAGAGTATGTAAGACGAAGCTGTCCCTGCAGTATCCGGTGGTGGAATTATCCAATGGCATACTTTATATCATCATTTTCTTGGCGAATGGTTTTAATATGGTCAGCGTGATTTATTGCCTGTTGGCTTCTGCTTTGCTGGTGTTAAGTGTAATAGATTTTCGTACCTACGAGATTCCTTTTGGGATCAATGCTTTTATAGGAATATTGGGATTGCTTCGGATGGGGCTGGATGCCGGGAACTGGATTAATTATTTGCTTGGCTTTGGCTCTGTCAGCTTGTTTCTGCTGCTTTTATATTATCTCACGAAGGGCAGGGGCATAGGCGGGGGCGATATCAAGCTGATGGCAGCAGCTGGCCTGGTGCTTGGCTGGAAGCTGATTATCCTGGCTTTACTATGGGGATGTATCCTAGGTTCCGTGATCCATTTGATCCGGATGAAGGTTAGCAAGGAAAACAGCATGCTGGCCTTTGGACCATATCTGTCCATGGGCATCTTTCTCAGCATCCTATATGGGGAAGCATTTATCCAATGGTATTTTCATATTTGCTTGGGATAATTGATAAAACTATGAGCGACGATTTTCTTGTCGCAGAGAGCAGAATCAGGCAGTAGCAGTATTCTGTTTTCTTCAATGAGAAAATCTGGGATTGTGTACACATCATTATACCTCATGGGAAGGAACCGGTCATGACAAAACGTGTATTAAGTATTGATATTGGATTAATAAAAACCAGAATATGCGAGGTTGAGTATGGGAAGAAAAATCCCCGCATCTATCATTGTATTACCTTTGATACGCCGGAAAATGCAATAGAGGACGGATATATCAGGGATAAGGAA
>JARKQP010000022.1 GCA_029974875.1 Mobilitalea sp. | reverse complement strand
TCAAATCTGAAAATGAGAAGCTGAAGAGTAAGCTTGCAAATAGCTCCCTTGGCGATGTTATGAATCAGGTTGTAGAGGTGAAGGGCGTTAAATTATTAGCAGTTAAGCTGGCTGATGTTGACATGAATGAGCTTCGTAACCTGGGTGACCAGTTAAAGGAGAAGCTTGGTGAAGGAGTTATTATTTTAGCCTCTGCGCTGGCTCCGGACAAGGTTAACCTTTTAGCGATGGCAACGGATGGAGCCATGAAGCAGGGTGCCCATGCCGGCAACCTGATAAAGGAGCTGGCAGTCCTTGTTGGCGGCGGTGGCGGTGGCAGGCCAAATATGGCTCAGGCCGGCGGCAAGAATGCGGCAGGGATTGATGCAGTAATTGAGAAGGCCAAGGACGCCTTAGGTGCCCAGATTAAATAGCATTATCAATGAATCAACCATATATAGCTTAAATTTAAAATAGAAACACCCTTGATTCGATAGTCAGGAGCTCTCTATCAGCAGTAGATGGAGATAGGTCAACCCTCAGCTTTGAAGAAATATTTCTGCTGGAAGGTGCCATTCGAATCAAGGGTGTTTACAGTTTGTTTTCTACTCTATTGAGACTGTATTATTCTGTTGCAACTGCATTATTCTGTTGTAACTGCATTATTCTGTTACAACTGCATTATTCTATTACATCTGCATTATTTGTTGTAACTGTACTATTCCGTTGCAACTATACTATTCTATTACAATTGTACTATCACATGCCGCGCGTATTAACAATTCATCGTGGGTTATCACCACGACAGCTTTATTGGCAGCTGATAATAACCGGATGAACTGTGCGACTCTCTTCGCATTAATTGCATCAAGGCCGCTGGTTGGCTCATCCATAACTATGATTTCAGCATCGGAGCAATAGGCTGCTGCCAGGGTTACACGCTGTTTTTCTCCACCGGAAAGGGAGGCAGGATGGCGGTCCTTGAGCTTGATTATGTCAAACAGCTCCATGGCGGCATAAGCCCTCTGTTTTATTGTTTCCGTCACTTTTTTCCCAAGCACCAGTTCATTGCCGACACTTTCTGCGTACAATTGGTAATCTGCATCCTGCATGACAAAATAACTGTTCCGGCAGCGTTTAGAAGCCGATATGGGCTTCCCCCGGTATAGGATTTCCCCGGACTTTTGCTTAAGTAAACCACACAGTATTTTTCCGAAGGTAGTTTTCCCCATCCCGTTTTTTCCTGCGACAGCCACGACGGAGCCCTTGCTTAAGGAAAAATCCAGCTTATTTAATATGCTGGCCTGGCCTGCATAATGGAATTCCAACTCCTTCCCGACCAGCAGATAATCTCCGGCAGAGCATGCCCGAATCAATGGATTCTTCCCGCTGTCAGGATGGCGCAGCCCATATTTTTCAGCCTCCGCCAGGGTCATTTTTTTAAACTCAGCCTGGCTCCAGCACCTGGCAAGCTGTCCCTGCTCCAGGCAAAGATAACGGTCTGCGATGGGCAAAAAGCAGTGTAGCCGGTGCTCGCTGACCAGAATCGTTGTGCCATTATTTTTTATTTTTGCCAGTATTTCTATCAGTGTGCCCATACCTTCATAATCTAGGTTTGCCGTGGGCTCATCAAGAATTAGTAAGGGCGGATTTAAAAAGCATGCAACGGCTATTGCCACCTTTTGCTTTTGTCCGCTGGACAGGCAATTTAAATCCCGGTTTTTCAAACCGGAGAGGCCAAGCTGTCCGGCAACCATCTCGACCTTATGTAAAAGCTCTGTTCTTGCTATTCCAAGATTCTCGCCAGAAAATGCTATTTCATTCAACACCTTCGGCATGAAGAACTGGCTCCGGGGATCCTGAAAAACCATGCCAAAGGTCAAGGCCTTTTCTTCTGCATTCATTTCAATGGGATTTTTGCCATTGACCTTTAGGCTTCCCTTGATGTCCCCTGAAAAGAAGGTGGGAATTAAACCGCTGATTAACCGGAGCAGTGTGGTTTTGCCGCAGCCCGAGGTGCCGCATAGGACTGTGCAGCTTCCTTTCGGCAAATGAAGGGAAAGGTCATGGATCCCGCAATTGTTTTCTTCATTCTCATAGACAAAGGATAAATGTTCTAGTTTAACCATGCAAAATCCCCCCAAATATAAATTACCGCGCAGCCTGCCATAAGACAAACCATGCGAAGGATAACCCTCCCGGAAGAGACGGTTTGATAGATGCAAGTCCGCATTGCCTGACTTTCGACACCCCGGAATTCAGCGGCACAGGTCAGCTCCGTGGATAATTTCAAAGCCCGCAGGATGAGAGGCAGAACAAGGCATTCATAGCTCTGTGCAGGATGTAATAGGACACTGTACCAATGGGGGAACATGCCTCTTGCACGGATTCCCTGGTAAATCGCCTGGATCTCCAGCCTGATCACTGTAAAAAAGCGGAGCAAAATCCCGATGGCTAACAGTGCCTTTTGGGGCAAATGCATTCTTGCACCGGTCCACATAAGGACGTTTGGCGGTGTGGAAATCAGTACCATACCAATGGCAAACATGGGGAGCACTTTAATATACATGAAAAATACAACCGTAACGCTGCCAACACTGGTTGGCAATAGATAGACCATCAGCCACAGGCATATGTAAATCACAGCATTTCTTAAGGCGGATGGGAACCTGGCTAATGAAATCAAATATAACAGGCAGAGCCCGGTCAGAAGATGCAGCTGGATAGTGGAAGCTATAAGGAAGGAGGTTACGGTGACTGCGAACAGGGAAACCAGCGTGATCCTGGGATCTTGTATTGGCTTCATTTATATACGCGCCTTTTTTACATGGCGCCTGAGAATGCTGTTCCCAATCAGGCACCCGGCAACACAGCCTGCAATTGTAAGGCCGGTTGTAATCAGGATACCGGATAATGTGCCATAGACATTAATCATTGCTGACACAGATTCTTGATTTCCAACAGTTTTATACCATTCAACATACTGTTCGCGGATCAATACCATGGGGATAAAGCCTCCCGCGGACAGCGCCAGCATATAAAAGAAAAAAGCCCCCATATTATTGATAAGCTTCTGATATGAATTTTTTCCGGGAAAGCAAAGCTCGGCAAGGACGCCGAAAACTACATAAACAAGAAAGGTATATAGCTGCCCCATAAGCAAAAATAGAAAGCCGGAAATTAAGCTGAGGAGAAAAGCAGCACCCCGTTTTTCGATCTTATTTACCATAACGATGAAAAAAGGTCCTGCGATTAAGGCAGATATTCCGGGAGAAGCGAAATATGCACCCACCGGTGTAAAGAGTATATTGGTTGCGACCATGCTAATCATAAGCAGTATATAGATTATGACCGTAAAAATAGAAAGTGTCAGCACATTTTTTAATGTCCATTTATTATTTTTTTCCTGCATTTAAAAACCTCCTTGCTACTTTGGATAAAATAAGATATATTGGTTAGTAAATACTAACTTTTTTAGTTTAAGCTGCTGTGGACCAAAAATCAATCCTGAAACATGATTCTTGACTTCACAAGCTAAATTTTTGGCTATTAAAACAAAAAGGGGAGCTGGTATATGATAGATAATGCGACGCAGATGGTGTTGGATTTTTTAAGGGAAGGTAATTTTTCCGTAAAGGAAAAGCATGTTTTTGGGAAGCTTGGGACCTGCTTTACCCTTGGAGGTGACCTGCATAACATAAATTACTGGCTGTATAATTTCGAGGATTTGTTCACGATTTCCGTCAGTGATATGTATTTTGAGAGGGATTTTACCCAAACCTTCCCTTCCGCAGAGTACATAAGCCTATATTATTATGATTCCATTGACGGTTATGAGCTTCCCAGTTTAAAGCCCATCAATTGTGACTGTGTGTCAGCCTTTATCGGAAGCGATGCTTTGTATACGGCGACCTACCGCGGAAAGATACCTGTCCGGGGTGTCGCTATCAACATTACACCCCAGTATTATGATACCTATATTGCAGATAAGCTGCCAGGAGGGTTTTCAAGGTTAAAGGCTGCCTTTCTTGCGCTGAACAGTCAGGAAAGCAGCCCGGAGCTGCTTATGGTCATGAAGCAGATACAGAATTGCCGCATGACCGGGGACAGCGCCCGGTTGTATTATGAAAGCAAAGTCAATGAAGCGGTTGCCCTGGTCATAGACCACGCCGAAAAGCAGCGCAAACCCTTTTCCTGCACGGAATTTGACAGGCAAAGGATGATCCAGCTGGAGGAATATATAGGGCTGCACTATGCCGGGAATATCTGCCTGTCTGAGCTGGCGAAGGTGGCCTGCATGAGCATCAGCAAGCTTAAGTACACCTTTAAAATGATGTATGGGTGTAATATTTCTGAATATCTAAATGATGTACGCCTGGCCCAGGCAAAGAAGCTGCTGCAGGATAATACAGTCTCTGTATCAGACATTGCAAATCAGGTGGGCTATAAAACCACCAGTGCTTTTACTAAAATGTTCAAGGAGAAAACCGGGTTTTTACCCAGGGATTACCGCAAAAGTGCTTTGGGTTCCCAATAAATACCCGGATAAAACGGAATAGATTTATACAACAAGGAACCTTCGGAAAAGGTTCCTTGTTGTTTTGAAAGCCAAAACTTTATTTGCTAAAGTTAATAATCGGGAAGGAGACTTGAAAAAATTTGGTCTTCGTGCTTTTTTATTGTTATGGAGCATCCGAACGGAAAATCCAATAAGAAAATTCAATAAGAGAGCTCAAGAGTTCAATAGAAAGGCGGATCTTTATGGAGATATTTAAAAAGGTATATTCCTTTGCAGAAGAGCGGACAAAGTACATGGGGAAGGCAATCGTACTGCTGTCCGCGGGGGCTATATTCAGTATCGTACCCTATTACGCGTTATACCACATGATGATACAGCTGACGGGCAAAAGGACAGAGCCTGGTATTTATATCAGTGCTGTTATTATTATACTGATTTCCCTGCTGCTTAAAAACATAGCGACGGAATACGGCTTAAAGGCTTCCCATCATCTTGCGTATAATACACTTGCAGGAATGAGAAAGCATGCTGCTGATAAATTGCTGAATATACCCATGGGCAATATCCAGCAATACGGCAGCGGAGAGCTTAAGAAAATTTTTGTGGAAAACATTGAAGCCATGGAGCTGGTGCTGGCACATGGTATTCCGGAAGGTATCGGCAATATTTTGGGGATTATAGTTACTTTCCTGGCAATGCTTTTGGTTGATTGGCGTCTGGCACTTCTGTCACTTGCTGTTTTACCCATTGGTATGCTGGTCATCGGCATAATGGGGAAGAATTCCTCAAAAAAGCTGGCCCATTATTATCAGAGCTCACAGAATATGAATAACAGCATCGTCGAGTATATCCGGGGTATGAAGGTCATAAAGGTATTTGTCAAGGGAGATACGTCCTTTGCACAATACCGTACCGCAATCCGGGAATATAAAGAATTTTCTTTGGCCTGGTATAAAAGCTGCTGGAAGTACATGGCGGTGTATGGGGTTATTTTACCGGCAACCTGGCTGTTCGTACTGCCATTTGGAATGCTCTTTTATCTGGAGGGCAGCCTTGGATTTGCCGCGTTAGTGCTCAGCCTTTTATTTGCCCTGGCAATCGGCCCAATGTTTATGAAGCTGGTTACCTTTATACCGATCCTGCCCACCTTGACGGAAAAGTATAAGCGTATCGAGGTATTGTATGACCAGCCGGACATGAAGCCCGGCCATGTAAAAGAAAAAATGACAGATTATAATGTAACCTTTGAGGATGTAACCTTTGCCTATCAGGAAAAGGAGGTACTTAAAAATATTAATTTCGTGGCGCGGGAGGGGCAGGTGACGGCGCTGGTCGGTGAATCCGGGGCAGGAAAATCCACGGTAGGCAGGCTGCTGGCACGTTTTTGGGATGTCAAAAGCGGAAGTATTAAGCTGGGCGGCCTTGATATCAGGGAATACTCCTTTGATACGCTGATGGACAGTGTCAGCTATGTCGCACAGGACAGCTTCCTTTTTGACACAACCATTATGGAGAACATCCGTCATGGAAATCCGGAAGCAACAGACGAAGAGGTGGTAGACATCGCTAAAAAAGCAAGATGCCACGACTTTATAGCAGGACTTCCTTCCGGTTACCAGACAAGGGTGGGCGAAGCAGGTGACCGGTTAAGCGGTGGACAACGCCAAAGAATTACCATCGCAAGGGCGATGCTGAAGGCTTCACCCATTGTGGTTTTGGACGAGGCAACCTCAAGTACGGATACAGAAAATGAGGATCTGATACAGGAGGCATTAAACGAGCTTTTATCGGGAAAGACAGTGCTGGTTATTGCCCACAGATTATCCACGATTATGCATGCGGATAATATTTTGGTGTTAAAGCAGGGAGAAATTGCAGCCATGGGAACCCATTCCGAATTATTGGCAGCTTCCAAAGAGTATCAGCATATGTGGAAGCGTTATGAAGCCACGGCTGATTGGAAATATCAGACACAAAAACAGGAGGTGGTGTAGCATGTTAAAATTTGTACTTCGGGTTTTACGTTTTTCAGGCGGATATGCGGGACGCTTGAGGCTTTCCTTTGTGTTAAGCTTTATCGAGGGCATCATAAGCAGTGTGCCCATTGTATTGATCTGGCAGGTTATTGACCGGGCTTTGGAGGAAACACTGGTACATAGGGACATTATCCTGTTTGCAGTTATATTAATACTTTCTTTACTGGTCCGTATGGTGCTGCGCTATTGGTTCGTTTCCTTGGAAAGCGGGACAGGGTATGAGCTATGCGAAAGGGAGCGCGTATCACTTGGCGATAAGCTGCGCAGATTGCCCATGGGCTTTTTTAGCGAAGGAAATTTAGGCCATGTTACCTCCGTCATCACGGTGGACCTGCCTTTTATTGAGGAAATGGGTATGGA
>JARKQP010000013.1 GCA_029974875.1 Mobilitalea sp. | reverse complement strand
ATTATAGTATTATTAATAGAGATTATTATTGAAATATATTATATTTGAAATATAGTATTATTGAAGATAGTATTATTGAAATATAGTGTCATTGAAATATAGTGTCATTAAAAACAGAGTTATATAGAGATATATTAGATGATGGGCAGGGAAATATCATTTTATTGAAGATTTCTCTGCCTTTTTGTCGTTATTGTTTTTAAAGGGTATAACAACGGTTACAATTTTTTTAGATGTCAGGCTCTATTGTTTTAGAAAATTTGACATTTTCAGCTAGAGGAAATACAATAGAGTAAATTTGGATAGAATAGATCAGGATAAGATAAATGCAGACGGAATAAATCATAAATAAATCAGGATAAAATAAATCAAGACAAGAAAACAAGAAAATCCTGAGAGGATATCCTTATCAGGAATACGGCACATGAATGATATAGATAGGTGGGAAAATGGCTAAAATATTGTCAAAAGAAGAATGGCGCAAGAGGCGCAGAAGGAAAAAATATGCGGTGCTGACCCTGGGGGTTTCCCTGGTTATGATCATCCTTATATTGTTAACTGTGGTAGTTTTTTGGCTGGTCAAGGGGAGACTGGGAAGTAATGTCCCAGAGAGTGAGACGCTTGTGAAGCCCTTACCCGGCGGGACAACGGTCCAGGTGGATTATCTGACCCCGAATCCTTATTCCAGGCCGCAGCTTGAGTTGAAGCGCGTGAAGTCCGTGGTAGTCCATTATACGGCGAATCCGGAAACCTCAGCGAAGAATAACCGCAGTTATTTTGAAGGGCTGGCGATGAAGCATACGACCTATGCAAGCAGCCATTATATCATTGGGCTGGAAGGGGAGATTATCCAGTGCCTGCCACTCACGGAGCAGTCCTATGCCTCCAATAACAGGAATGACGACACCATATCGATTGAGTGCTGTCATCCCGATGCGACCGGTAAGTTTAATGAGGCTACCTATAACGCGTTGGTAAATCTGACTGCCGGGCTGTGCATGGAATTTAACCTGAAGAAGGATGATATCATAAGGCACTATGATGTCAACGGTAAAAAATGCCCCTTATACTTTGTAGAGCATGAGGATGAATGGGAAGCCTTTAAGGGGAAGGTAATGGATACGGTAAAAAAGAGCAGGGATAATACCAAATAAGGTATTACCCCTGCTGTCTCCTATATTAATAAGGTTTTGGCATGTCCCTAAAATCCTGCGCCCTTTGCAGATCCTTTTCATGCTTTATATCGTATTCTTCCTGGTCTATTTGCAAGGCTTCTTCATATTTATGATATTTAATTCCAGCTTCGTTAAGAAGCTGTAATCCAAGGCCGGTTGGATAGTCACCCTTAAAAATGACTTTTTTGATCCCAGCCTGTATTAAGTGTATGCAGCAAAACACACAGGGCTGTGTCGTTACATATAGGGTCGCTCCATCACAGCTTGTGCCATGCTTTGCACACTGGTTAATAGCATTAGCCTCTGCATGGCCGGCCCTGCACAGCTCAAGCCCTTGTCCTGAGGGGATGCCCCTGTTTTTTCTTTCACAATAGCCTATATCGGTGCAATGGATGGCTCCTGTCGGAGCACCATTGTAACCGGTTGCGATTATCTGCTTGTCCTTTATTATGACAGCACCCACCTGTCTTGATAGACATGTACTTCTTATTTTGCTGTCTTCAGCTATGTCCATAGCCCATTCCGTGAATAGTTTCCGGTTCATAAATCCTCCTTCGTAAAATCCCCTAAACGAATTATTTTTCAAAATCCTTGTACATTAAACTTGGCTGTATTCCTGTATTGTTTTGGTATTTACCGCTTTTATATAGATCATATTCACCATGGATATCATGATAGTAAATTTGGCATATTTCAACATTGGGATAGACAATAATAGGCTGTACACAGAATATTTCCAAGGTCCAATAGCCAGAAAACCCGATATCACCGAAGCCTGCGGTGATATGAATAAATAACCCTAATCTGCCTATGGAAGAACGTCCTTCCAGCATGGGGACATACTTATCCGTTCTTGTAAATTCATTAGTTCTCCCAAGATACAAGGTATTTGGTTTTAGGAGCAGGCCTTCTTCCGGAATAATAATCTTTTTACTGGGATTTAGCTTTTTCATATCAAGAATATCGTCATCATATACTAACAGTTCATTCGCTAAGGATAAATTATAGCTGTTGGGATTTACTCTTTTCTCATCAAATGGTTCAATTATAATATCTTTTCCAATATGTCTTAAAATTTCTTTTCCCGATAATATCATCCAACACCCTCCGTAGCAGCATTTCATATTTTAGCTATCATATCACAGGACATGATTTTTGTAAACGGATTGAGGTTAAATCCTTCTCCCCTTTCCATAGAATAGTTGCAGGATAAAGCCTGCGGCCATGGAATTAATGAATCGATTTAACAAGATTCAAAAAATGATTTGCAGCTGGAGACATCGTAGTATTTTTTGAATAAGCGAGGCTGATCGTTGTCCGGATAGCGGGACTGATTTCTACTAAGGTAATGTTTTTGTTTAATAAGGAGGCAATCGGTTTTTTCATCAAAAGGGCAATCCCCATCCCCTTACTAACTAAATCTAGGATATTCTCGGCCCGGTGCCCGGTGAAGGAAACACGGGGCTCAAAACCGGCGTTATGGCATTCCGTAACGCAGAGATTATACATAAAGGTATCCTTTGCCAGCAATAGTAAAGGCTCATGCTTTAAGTCCTCGATCCGGATCGAATCCGCTTTAGCAAGGGAATGGGTCGAAGGAACCAGCGCGACTAAAGAATCATGGGCAAAGGGGAATTTGTTGAATTCATTATCGGAGTCATCCCATTCACGTATAAAAGCAAAATCACATTGCCCGGAACGGAGCATCTTAACAAGCTGTAAAGAATCACCTTCCGTTACATCCAAAGAAATATTAGAATTTTCATTCTGGAACCGTGCCAGCAGGTCGGTTATCCGGTATGGAATCATAACCGGTATTGAGCCGATCCGGACGTTTCCGTGGGCTCCCTGGAGCTCATTAATAATCGAGGTCGTATATTCGTATTGAATTCTGGTTATCTCTTTTGCGTAAGGTAAAAAAAGCTTTCCCATTTTGTTCAGGGAAACTTTTCTTGTTGTCCTGTCAAAAAGCGTTGTGCCCAAATCCTCCTCCAGACTTTTAATATGGCGGGTAAGGGCAGACTGTGAAATAAACAGCTTTTCAGCAGTTTCCATAAAGTTACCGTTTTCAGCCAACACGGAAAACTCTCTGATATAATCAATTTCCATAAAATAATTTCCTTATCTATACAAAATGCATAAAAAGATTTTGATTATTGCGGTTACTGCATAAATAATACATAAAAGCGGTTTGATTGTCAAGGTTTTATTCGGTATAATTCGTGATATAAACAAAACAGCTTTACAGAAGGTAGTGACTAAATGGGATTCGAGGGCTAAGCTGTGGGGTGAATCTGAGCGTATCGATATCCTTCTGGGCTTGCCTTTAACATCCCTTGATTGCCAAGTTCAGGCAATCACGGGAGGCCCGGTCTGCGCCCAGACGGATATCGATACGCTCAGATTCGCCGCTATAGTGTAGTGTGGGTTTTTGCCGCTGGAATACGGAAAAAGAGAGGAGAGATGTATGAGGGTTGGTACAGGAAGGGCTAAGATAAGGTTTCCGGCAGATTTTTTTCCGTCGGAAGGATTTACGACAGTGTTATCCCCCTTATGGGTCAGGGTCTTTGTGTTGAAGGGGGAAGGAGAGTTTGCTCTTTTGTCCATTGAGTTGACCTCGCTGCCGGATGATGAGGTTAATCATTTGAAGGGAGTGCTGAGTAGGGAATCGGGGGTAACAGAGGAGCGCTGTTGGGTCACGGTTACCCATACCTTTTCCGCACCGCATTTTATGCCCCAGGATCCGTCAAAGAGGGAGGAACAGGGAAGAAGGAATGATACTCTCCGTAGTATCATTGAAGAAGCAGCAAGGGAATCGGTTGCCCAGGCAATCAGGACTATGGGGGAGGCAAGGTTAAGCTTTGGTAAAAGCTCTTGTCCGATAAACGTTAACAGGGATATCGAATCAGCCGAAGGCTGGTGGGTAGGGAACAGCGGAAAAGGAGCCTCAGAGAAAGGGATGTCCGTATTAAGGGCCGATGATCTGAGCGGTGAGCTTATAGGCGTACTAATGCACTATCCGGTTCAGTCCTCCATTATGGATGGATCTATATCGAAGGATGGGGGCAAGGCAGTTACCGGTGATCTGGCAGGGAAGGCATCAAGCCTTCTGGAGGAAAGGTATCCAAATTCGACAGCTATTTTCTTAATGGGTGCCGCAGGGGATCAGGCTCCGGTAAAGAAGGCAAGAACCATGGTTTTAGATGGGGAAGGCCGATTACTTGAAGTGGATGAGTATGAAAAGGGAATCGGCTTTATTGAGGAATTAGGCAGCCAGATAGCACGGTGTGCAGCAGAAGCTATGGATCAAGCAGAGGCTGTGGACCAAACAGAAGCTATGGATCAAGCAGAGGCTGTGGATCAAGCAGAAGCTATGGATCAAGCAGCGGCTATGGATCAGGCAGAGGCTACGGATCAAGGAGCGGCTTTGCCGAAGGTTTGTATCAAATACTGCTCCAGGGAGTTTTCGGTGCCTGCCAAGTATATGAATCCCAATCTCAGGGAACTAAAGCCGACAAGAAAGTATGAATACATTCCACAAGGCAATATAAATACGAAGATAGAAGCTGTGGCCATTGGGGAGCTTGTACTTTTAGGGGTAAAGCCGGAGCTGAACTGCATCACTGCAATGCAAATTTTAGAAACATCCCCATTCCAAAACACCCTGGTACTTCCCATGGTAAATGGCGGGGCAAAGTATATGGCCGACCAGGAATCCTATGACCGCTGCACTTATGAAGCGATGAATTCCCCCTTTCATAAAGGGGCGGCAGAGTTACTCTGCCAGGAAGCTAAAATAATGCTTGAAGAGCTTAAAGCAAACTAATTTGGTCCCTCGCCCTACGGCAAAAAATAAAATTTTAAAAGGAGCGTTAAAATGAAGAATTTATTTAAAAAGACATTATCACTTGTTTTGATATGTGCATTGCTTGTTCTTACTGCAACAGGCTGCAGTAAGAATACCGGGTCTGACAGCGCGGACACCTCAGGCGGCAGCAAACCGGACAGCGGAGCCAGTTCCTCTGAAGGTAACACAGACACCCCGGCTGCATCGGCAGATGAATCTAAAGTAGTAGTGGGCTTAGTGGCAGACCCCCAGAGCATCGGTCCCTTCCAGGGAATGTCCCAGGGACGCATCGGAATCCTGTACACGGTTTATGAATTCCTGGTAACAACACAGGGCGGTGAAATGTCCGGCGTCCTTATGAAGGATTATGAAAAGGTTGATGATCTGACCTATAACTGCGAAATCTACGACTACATATATGACCAGGAAGGAAACCATCTGACAGCTTCGGATGTGGCTTTCTGTTATAACACGGCAAAAGCATCCGGCAACCTTCCAAAGCTGGGCTCAATTGACAGTATTGAGGCTATCAGCGAGTATGTAGTCCAATTCAAATTCAGCAAGCTTGCCATTGGCGACCTCGGAGCCCTGTGGATGGAATGCCCGATTGTTACACAGGCTGCATATGAAGCTAGTGCCGACCAAATGGCTACGGATCCGGTATCAACAACAGCGTACCAATGCACCGAGTTTGTATCCGGTTCTAAGATGGTATTTACAAACACAGGAAAGTATTGGCAGACAGATGCCAGTAAGATTAATAACTGCAGCAAAGCAAATGTGGATGTAATAGAATTCGACATCATCACAGACCAGGCGCAGTTAACCAACGCCCTTAAGACAAAGGCAATCGATGTTACGAACTGGCTGGCAGACGTGGATGTCCAGGACTTCATAGGTCTCTCTGACTACGGTGTGACACCGATCCCGGATAATGCCACCTATCTTCTCGAATTTAATTGTAACGAAGGAACAGGCTTATTTGCAGACAACCTGAAGCTGCGCCAGGCAATTGCATATGCCATAGACAGAGGGCAGCTTGTAGAAGGAGCGTTAAACGGAAATGGCAATGTGGCTAAGACCTGGGGCAATACAAACTACTCAGACTATGTTAAGGCATGGCTGGAGCAGGATTATTATGAGTACGACCTTGAAAAGGCAAAGCAGCTCCTGGCAGAATCAGGCGCAGTAAATCCCACAATTAACCTGATGATCCAGTCCGGCGATGTTCCGACCAAAATAGCTACAATCATCCAGGCACAGCTCCAGCAAATCGGTATCACCGTAAATATCAGCGCATATGATGCCCAGCTGATCAATGAATATAAATATCAGCCGGAACAGTGGGATATGCTCCTTGACCAGGCTGCATCCACAAGCTACCTGGTAAATGTGTGGAAATTAAGCTGGGACCGCAGCGGTTATGTCCATGGCGGAGCGATTAACTTTGTAAAGGATGATAAGCTCCAGAGCCTGCTTGAAACAGCGATGGATGTGGATCAGCATAATGAAGCTAACATGGATGCATTCCACCAGTATCTGAAGGAGCAGTGCTACGGTGTGGGTCTTGTCCAAAACATGAGCAATATCGCACATACTGCAAAGATCGTTGGAATCGTTGTTGATGCCCGGGGACAGGTAACACCGGGAGCTTGCAGCTACGCGGTTAATTAGCCCCTTATAAAAACTGAAATACAAGAAAATCAATCCGTTGGTTTGCTTGTTAGGAATGAAAGCAGCGTCATGGCTGATCCTTTGTACCAGGACGCTGCATCCTTATTTATCGTGGTCCCTATTGGGATGGAAAGGAGCTGGCATGGGCCGATACATTTTAAAAAGACTTCTGATGATGATCCCAGTCATGCTTGGCATAGCAATTGTAATATTTACCATCATGTATATTTGTCCGGGTGATCCGGCAGCTTCCATTGTAGGAATCGGGGCAACCCAGGTTGAAGTGGAAGCAAAGAGGGTGGAGCTGGGCCTGGACCAGCCATATATCATAAGACTGCTACAGTATTTAAAACAGGTTTTTATTGATTTTGATTTAGGAACCTCCTATTTCTTTAAAACACCGGTAATTGACGGCATACTTTCGCGTATGCCCTACACGCTGACCATTGCCTTCATAAGCATGGGCCTGCAGATTCTGATAGGAACTCCCCTGGGAATTATCGCAGCGACACATAAAAATGGTGTGATTGACCGTATTTGTATGTTTACGGCGCTGTTCGGGGTATCGATCCCGGGATTTTGGCTTGCTTTAATGCTGGTTGTAATTTTTGCCGTGGGCTTGGGGGCGCTGCCTGCCTATGGGGTTGGCGGAATCCAATATTTTATCCTGCCCTGTATCGCAAACTGCTTTGCGGGCATTGCGACCCAGGCGCGCCAGACCCGTTCCAGCATGCTAGAAGTAATCCATTCGGATTATGTTACCACCGCCAGGGCGAAAGGCTTGTCGGAAGGCCAAATCTTATTCAAGCATGCCTTGCCGAATGCCCTGATCCCCATTATCACAATCGTAGGTAACGGCATGGGTATGATGCTTGGAGGAACGGTTGTAATTGAAAATGTATTCTCAATACCCGGGATCGGCAATTATATGATGAACGGCATTACGAGCCGTGATTACCCGATCGTATTAGGAGGGGTATTGGTGCTGGGCATTATATTCAGTTTCATAATGCTGCTCGTTGATCTTGTCTACGCCTTTGTCGATCCGCGCATTAAGGCGAGATATGAGGGCGGCAGGAAAAGGAGGAAGTTAAATGCGGCATAAAGCGAAAAAAGTGCAGGAACGTACAAAGAAGGAAAGCCAGCTTTCGCAGATCATGGGCAGACTGAAAAAGAACAAAGTGGCTATGTTTGGCTTCTTCCTAATCCTTATTTTAATCCTGGTTGCATTATTGGCACCCTACATAATGCCCTATGACTATACGCTGATGGATATGAAAAATATTTATGCAAAGCCAAGCCTTGCACATCCCTTTGGCTGCGACGAGCTGGGAAGGGATATCTTCAGCCGCCTGATCTTTGGCTCAAAGGCATCCCTGAGCATGGGAATCCTGGCGACGATGCTATCTACTGTAATTGGCGTTGTCATAGGCTCTGTCGTCGGATATTTCGGCGGTAAAATAGATAATATCATCATGCGTTTCTTAGATATTTTGCAGGCGATTCCCGGCATGCTGCTTGCGATTGCCATATCTGCCGCACTTGGAACAGGCTTTGTGAATACGATCTTAGCCCTGTCCATCGGCGGCATTCCGATGACCGTCCGCCTGCTCCGCGGTTCCATATTGACCGTCAGGAACCAGGAGTATATTGAAGCGGCGGAGAAAATTAACTGTTCAAAGTTCCGCATCATTACAGCCCATATCCTGCCGAACAGCCTGGCTCCCCTGATCGTATCCGTTACCATGGGGATCGGCAACACGATTTTGGCAGCAGCGTCACTCAGCTATATCGGACTTGGGGTCCAGCCGCCTACCCCTGAATGGGGAGCCATGCTTACGGCTGGCAAAGCAGTAATCACCAGATATCCCCATCTTTGTATCTTTCCCGGTCTTTGCATCATGGTAGTAGTCCTGGCATTCAATATGCTCGGCGACGGCTTGCGTGACGCACTTGATCCGAAGCTAAAAAATTAAGGAGGAATATGATTATGAGTATAAAAGCCATGAATGAAAAGAATGATTCCTTCTTATCCGTCCGCAACTTAACGGTGGAATACACCTCAGACGGCCAGGTTATCCATGCGGTAAATGATATTTCCTTTGACCTGCAAAAAGGAAAAACCTTCGGACTTGTAGGAGAGACAGGAGCGGGAAAAACAACGATTGCAAAAGCGGTCTTAAGAATTTTGCTGGAACCGCCGGCACGGATTACCGCCGGGGAGATTTATTATGAAGGAAGGGACCTGCTAAAAATAGATTTGCCGCAGATGCGTAAAATCCGGGGCAACAAGATCAGCATGATCTTCCAGGATCCGATGACCGCATTGAATCCCATCATGTGTGTGGGCAATCAGATTGCAGAAGTTATCAAACTTCATGAAAACTGCAGCAAAGCAAAGGCAAAAGAGAAAGCCGCAGAAATGCTGGAGATGGTTGGCATACCGGGAGCCAGGTATAAGGAATATCCCCATCAGTTTTCCGGTGGGATGAAGCAGCGCGTAGTGATCGCCATGGCCCTGGCCTGTACTCCGGCTTTACTGTTGGCCGATGAGCCGACGACTGCCCTGGACGTTACGATCCAGGCCCAGGTGCTGGATATGATTAATGATTTGAAAGTAAAATATAATACCTCCATGATTATGATTACCCATGATCTGGGTGTTGTTGCGGAGGTCTGTGATGATGTTGCGGTTGTATATGCGGGTGAAATTGTAGAGTATGGCACAAAGGAACAGCTGTTTACCCGGCCGAGGCACCCCTATACCCTGGGTTTGTTTGGTTCCCTGCCGGATATCCACTCCGATGTTAACCGTCTTTCCCCGATTAACGGGCTCCCGCCGGATCCGTCAAATCTGCCCCAGGGCTGCTCCTTCCATCCGCGCTGCAAGTATGCCACCGAGGAATGCAAGCATGAGAATATTCCTCTTATTGATATAGGAAACGGCCACATGTGTCGCTGCTGCAACCTTGATAAAATTGAAAAGGAGGGATAACACATGGGAACGCCGTTGATCGAAGTAAGAAACCTAAAGAAATATTTTCATACCCCAAAAGGAACACTCCATGCAGTGGATGATGTTACCTTAAAAATTGAAAAAGGGAAAACCCTGGGTATTGTCGGGGAGTCTGGCTGTGGAAAATCGACCTTAGGCCGTACAATTATCCATTTGCTGGAGAGCACCGCCGGACAAATCCTCTTTAATGGGGAGGACATTACCCATGTTAATAAAAAGAAGCTGCATTATGTGAATGAGAATATGCAGATCGTATTCCAAGATCCCTATTCCTCCATTAATCCCAGACAGACAGTGGAGGAAACCGTAAAGGAGCCTTTGAAAATATCCGGGCGGTTTAGGAACGGCAGGGAGCTTCAAATGGAAGCGGAGAGGCTGATGGATTTGGTTGGGATTGACCGCCGCCTGCGCCTTGCCTATCCCCATGAGCTTGACGGCGGCCGCAGACAGCGTGTCGGAATTGCGAGAGCCCTTTCCCTCAATCCCCAGTTCATCGTCTGCGATGAGCCGGTATCGGCACTTGACGTATCCATACAGGCACAGGTGCTGAATTTGTTGCAGGATCTGCAGGAAAAGCAGGAGCTGACTTATATGTTTGTTACCCATGATCTTTCCGTTGTAAGGCATATTTCGAATGATATTTGTGTTATGTATCTGGGACAGCTGGTGGAGACCTCCCCCTCGAAGGAGATGTTTACGACGCCCCTCCACCCTTATACGAAAGCCCTTTTATCGGCAATCCCCTCCGTGGATATCACGAAAAAGAAGGAACGCATCCGCTTAAAGGGCGAGATTACATCGCCCATTGACCCGAGGCCTGGCTGCCGTTTTGCGGCGCGCTGTCCCTACGCCGTGGAAAGCTGTGGCAAGCCCCAGGTGCTGGAGGAGGTATTGCCAAACCATTATGTTTCATGCTGCAGGGTAAAAGAAATCAATAACCTATAATAGATAAGGAAAAGACCTATGAGTAAGCAAAAAATCAATAACGTGATAGCAATAACAGAAATCTTCCCGGAGGGACAGAAGATCGTTGGTGTGGCAATTGAATATGCAATGCTGATATCTGAGACAGCCATATCAATTGCGGATTATGCGGTTAAGGACCGCACCATCACGACGCTGCATGTGAGCGATTCTGCAAGGGGGCCGATGAAAACAAAAGGCCGTTTTGTAGTATTGACCTTGGACTCAAAGGAACCCAATGCTTCCACCAGGGAAAATATCGGAGGCCCCGGTCCCTTTACCAGAATGAGGGTACTTCCTGCGGATGTGCTGGTCAGCCAGACAAATGAGATTAAGACAGTGAATGGTGAGGAAGTGCCGGCCTTTTTGGAGGAGAAAAATAATCTGGTTGACAACGGCATCCTAGACCGGTTCTCCGTACATACCTTCCAGGTGCCGGATAGCGGGCACCAATTGGGCTACAACCTATATATGCCTAAGAAAGTGCTGAGCGGACAGAAGTATCCCCTCGTTTTATTTATGCATGATGCGGGCTCCTGCTCCGAGGATAGCTCGGCGGCACTGACCCAGGGTACGGGAGCGGTGGTATGGGCAAGGGATGCGGAGCTGGGCACACGTCCCTGCTTTGTGGTAGCTCCCCATTATCCGGCCGTTTGTGCAAATGATGATTTTGAAGTCACCTGGCACACGGATGCCACCATTGAGCTTATGAAGTATTTATCCAAGAATTTTCCCATCGATAAATCACGCATATACGGAACCGGGCAATCCATGGGCTGTATGATGCTTTGCGAAATGCTTCTGAGATATCCGGGCTTTTTTGCCGGAGCCTTGCTTGTGGCGGGGCAGTGGAACCCTCAAAGAATGTCCGCCGCAAAGGATTCAAAGATCTGGGCCGTGGTTGCGGCCGGCGATGCGAAGGCATATCCGGTTATGGGGGCGTGTCTGGCAAATATGAAAAAGGCTGGCGGCAAGTTAAGCCGCGGACATATTGATGCGAATGCCCTGGCATCGGTGATTAACCAGCAGATAAATTCCCAAAAGGCTTTAGGGTGTAATTTGAATTTTACCTGGTATGAAGGGAAGAGCATCCTGCCGCCGGGGGTGGAGGACCATCCGGGGATGCATCATATTTATACCTGGACGAAGGCGTATGATATTGTGGCGCTGAGGGAGTGGCTTTTTGAGCAGAGGATTAGGATAAGTAAGAGGTAGGTTCGGGGGTGAAAATGAGCGGGGGTTAGGTCGTGGGATGAATATGAGTGGACCTATACCCACCTGGGCTTGCCTTTAACATCCCATGATTGCCAAGTGCAGGCAATCACGGGAGGCCCGGTCTGCCCCCAGGTGGATATAGGTCCACTCATATTCATCGCTATAGTGTGATGAGGGCTTTTGGTGCGCGAGGATTGATAATAATATAGAAAAGGAGAGGATAAATATGCATAGGATAGACTTTTCCAGTAAGCATAATATTTTGCTTGAGGGTCCGGATGGGGATTTGAGGCCTATGGATGAGCCGTATTTTAGGGCGGTGGAAATTGCGGATAGGACCTGGCAGATTCATAGCGATGGTGATTATTCTTATCTTTTGGAGGGTGAGGATGAGGCCTTTGTGATTGATTCCGGGTATGGGGCAGGGAATATCAGGGAGTTTTGTGAGACCGTGACGGGTAAGCCGGTCCGGAGGATTGCTAATACGCATGACCATTTTGACCATACGGCAAATAACTGTTACTTTGAATGCGCTTATATGTCGGAGGAGACAAGGCCGTTGGCGACGATTCCTTTTGCCAGCTTTGAGGGTATGGAGTTTCCCAGGGATTATCCAGTGGAGATTGTGGATGACGGAGATATCATTCGTATTAAGGGCAGGGATTTGGTGGTTTTTAAGATTCCTGACCATGCGGTCGGCAGTATTGTGCTTTTGGACCGGAAGGAAAGGCTGTTGTTTACCGGTGATGAGGTTGGGATGCCTAATGGGAAGCCTTTGAATGGCAGTGTAGAGCGTTGGTTGTGCTATATGGAGAAGCTGCTGGAATACAGGGAGGAGTATGACCGCCTTTGTACGGGCTTTGCGGTTCTGGATGCCAAGCTGATTGAGCAGTACTATGAGAATGCCAAGCATATTTTAGAAGGAAATGAAGGGGTACCGGTGGAACCGTCACCATTTCCTAACTTTTCAAGGATGAGTGGGGATGGAAGGGTGATATGGAAGAGGTTTCTGCCCCATCCCGGTGATGGACCTAAGAATTGGGGAGAAGACCAGGAGTTTAAACGGGTAATGGATTATGCAGGCTGCAGGATCATTTACGACATACGAAGGGTTCATGAAGAATAACATAAAATCTCCCACGAAGTGAGGTGCTAATATTGATAATAGATGCCAATATATATTGGTTTCCTGAAGAAGTTTTTGAAGATGAAGGACTGCTGCAAAAATTTCTGTCAGATATGCCGCGGGGTTATGATACTGCGGCTGTTGTAAAAACAGAAAAGGGAAAAAAGCAAATTGCAATTGAGCGGCCTGCCGGCTATCAAAGCGTGAATTATATCCAAGGTGAATATACCTTCGGGTTTATCATGAATTCCTTAGATGAAGCGGGTATTGATAAGGCAATTATGAAGGTTCCTTGCTGCCATGAGTGGCTGAGCCTTGAGCTGTGCCGGTTATTTAATGATGGCATGGCTGAGTATGCGAGGCTGAGTAAGGGCAGGTTAACAGCCCTCGCGGTAATTCCGCCCTGGGGGACGGCCGGTGCCCTTGAGGAACTGGCGCGCTGTAAAGATGAGCTTGGCATGAAGGGTATTCAGCTTTGTGCCCATTATGGGAATCTGTACTTGGATGATACTGTTTTTGCGCCTATGTTTGAAAAGCTGAATGAGTATGGCATGACGGCTTATGTCCATCATACGCCGGTTCCGGTAGAATATGAGACAATTTACGATTATAACAATCTGCGCAGATCTTATGGCCGCTGTGCGGATCAGGCTATTGCAGTATCCCGTGAGCTTTTAAGCGGTATGTTTGAAAAATATCCGGAGGTAAAGGTGGTTCATTCCATGTTGGGAGGAGGGATTTTTACTTATCTTAACATGCTTGTGCCGCCCAAAGCCCAGGAGGCGGATAGTGTTAAGCGTTTTGAGGCAGAGGATGACAAGCTTCATCTTTGGCTAAGGGATAATATCTTTTTTGAAATGTCCCATGCCCAGCCCTGGGGACTTATGCTGGAGGCAGCCATTAAGGTTCTTGGAGCAGACCATGTTATCTATGGATCTTCTTTTCCGGTACGCAGGGAATGGTTTATGGAAGGTGTAAATTATATCAATAATTTAAATATAGATGAAGCAGATAAGCAGTTGGTTCTATCCGGGAACGCAAAGAGGCTTTATAAAATCCAATAGATCGGGATCTGAGTTAAATGGGCGGGATTTAGGTAAGGTTTAGGCTATGCTGTATACGCGCTAATTGCGCCCGGAAATCTACAACAATTGCATGAAAAATAGCTACAATCTCTGGGTTTTATAATTACAGGAAAATTAAATAGATGTGAGTGAGGTGAAAAATGCCGAAAACAAAACTTCAAGACCTGGCTTTCTCTGTTATGATGGTGGTTGCCATGGTTTATTGTATGACCTTGTATAATGTGGCACTTGAGATGGGATTCACCTACATGACCTTTTGGATTGCCCTTAAGGGCATGTGGCTTGAGGCTGTCATAGCCTTCTTCGTGCAGCGTTATGTGGCAAGGCCGCTGGTACAGAGAATCGTCGGCAGACTAGTAGATCTTAAGGAAACAAAGCCGCTTATGCTGGCTACCTTGTTTTCTTTGGTTACAGTGTTTATTATGGCTCCATGTATGACATTTATTGTTAATATCATACATCATGGTGTTACGAAGGATATTCTTCTTTTTTGGCTGCCAAAGCTTGTGGTAAATTTTCCTTTTGCCCTGATTATCCAGACTTACTTTGTAGGGCCTTTGGTCCGGTATCTATTTGGCACCTTTATAAGGATTGGGGAAAGAAGAAAGGCAAGTACGCAGTAAGCATGAATTAGGCATGAATAATGAAGCTGTTTATGGATATGGGTGGTATACCGTCCGCGGTAAACACGAATTAGGCATGAATAATGAGGCTGTTTATGGGATATGGGTGGTATACCGTCCGCAGTAAATACGAATTAGGCATAAATAAAGAGTGTGTTGTAAAATGAAAATTCCATACCCTATATTGCAGGATTATCCTCTGATATCTGCAATATAGGGTATGTTTTTCTTTTTTGCAACACACTCTTAATGGAATGGCCTTTTTAGCCTTTTAATATTTACTTCCTGCAACCTGGACTTTAATCAGGTTGGTAGTGCCGGACATACCAAGCGGAACACCTGCTGTAAGAATTGCCAGCTCGCCGTTTTCCAAATAGCCGGCAGCTTCTACCGCCTCGATAGCATGCTCAAATAATTCAAAGGTATCGTGCTCCAGTTTGATCAGCAATGGCGTTACTCCCCAGGACAGGTTCATTTGGCGGCAGACAACCGGATTGGTGGTACAGCCAATGATAGGACAATCAGGACGGTAACGGGAGATCCTGCGGGCAGTGATGCCGGAGGTTGTTACAGTGACGATTGTTCTTGCATTCAAATCATGGGCAAGGGCTACAGCGGCGCGGGATACAGCATCAGTTACGCTGGGATCCGTGGTCTCGGTCATACGGAACCGCTTCTTGTAATCAATATCTGCCTCTGCACGTATTGCAATACGCACCATGGTCTTTACTGCTTCCAGCGGATAGTCACCATTTGCCGTTTCACCGGAAAGCATGATGGCGCTGGTGCCGTCATAGATGGCATTGGCAACATCAGTAGCCTCAGCCCTGGTAGGACGGGGATTTTTGATCATGGAATCCAGCATCTGGGTAGCAGTGATAACCTGTTTGCCGGCGTTGTATACCTTCTTGATGATCAGCTTCTGGAGTACGGGAACCTCCTCTAAGGGAATCTCAACACCCATGTCGCCGCGGGCAATCATAATGCCGTCGGCAGCTTCGATAATTTCATCTATATTTGCAACACCCTGATAGTTTTCAATCTTAGCGATGATATTGGTCTGTGAATGGTATTTGTTCAGGATCTTACGGATATCCCTGACATCCTCCGCTGTCCTGACAAAGGAAGCTGCAATGAAATCATAGTTATGTTCAACACCAAAGATGATATCTGCACGGTCCTTATCGCTGATATATGGCATGGATAAATGTACTCCCGGTACATTCACGCCCTTTCTGTTGGAGATAATTCCACTGTTGCGTACAGTACAGATGATGTCCGTGGAGGTAACTTCATCCACATACATCTCAATCAGACCGTCATCAATCAGGATTCTTGTGCCGGCCTCCACATCAAAGACCAGGTTGGGATAGGAAAGGGATACGATGGATTCATCCCCTTCGACGTCCCTTGAGGTCAGGGTAAAGGTCTGGCCTTCCACTAATTGGATTTTTTTATTGTCTTTGAAGGTACCGATGCGGATTTCAGGACCCTTTGTATCCAGCAGGGTAGCAACGGGAATTCCTAATTCCTCCCTCAATTTCTCGATAATCCTTAACCGGCCCAGGTGCTCTTCATGGTCTGCATGTGAAAAGTTGAAGCGGGCAACATTCATGCCGGCCTGAATCAATTCCCTGATTATAGTCTCATCATTCGCTGATGGTCCAAGTGTGCATATGATTTTTGTCTTTCTCATAATTACTCCATTCCTCCGCTGATGGCGGAACATATTAGAACATTAGTTAATTAAAGTTTTAATCCTCTGCTTTTACGGTTTTTTATGCTGAAATGACTTTTTTTCCAGAAGAATATGCCTGTAAATGCAGCACACGACAGTAATACGATGGAAATGATGAGAATTGCGCAATGCATAAAAAATGCTTCTGGAAGTATTAGGATAACAGGATCTGTTACAGGATCAAAGATCCAGTAATCATTTTTGAAACAAAGCTGATGAAATAACAGAAACGCCCGATCAAAGTCAATTGCAATGTAAATTCCAAGTAGCACAGGCAGAACGATCGCGGTAATGGCAGAGACCAAAAGATAATGGAAGTCCCTGTTTCTGGCTTTTCTTATGATGATGACAACCCCAAGAATTAATGTTAGTGCGCCTATTAGATAGAAGCCGGTAAAGATATTTTTTACCTCAGCAAAATGCTGTAATCCGCTGGCGGAGGCTTCAAGAGAGGGGAAGCTTAGGTTTCCGGTAAAGAACGGAGAACAATAATCAATTAATGCATCATAATTTTTAATAATTTCTGCCTTTTCCATACCCGAGGCCGCTTCTATGTTCAGATAATTAATATCCATATAATACAGCGGCCTGAAATTAATTGTAATTACAACCGCTACAGAAATAAATAAGAATGTAAATAGGATACCAATAAATATGTCCGTAAATTTGAACCGTTTCTTCATAGAAGCCTCCAGAAATAAGCAGTGATTGCCCTGATACTAATCTTCATTTATAAGCCTCCAAGAAATCAAGGAAAAAGCTTTCATCTATGGATTCCTTGGATTTTTTGGTTAAGGCTTCTTATCGGAGATTAGTATTCACCATTTGTTACGAATAAAGTTCCAAACGAATTATAGTATAATTTGAACGTGATTGCAATATTAAGATGCACTAAGTTTTTGGATTGTAATATTAAGGTGTATCCGGTACCACCCTGAATAAATTTCATTTAATCCAGCACCCGATATTTGCGCTGAGGCAAGGCAGTACTAGTTTGTGTTAACGCTGTATTGACGGTTTATCTGCTTGGCTTTCCGTGGGCATGTGTTCCTAACTGTCACATTTTTTGTCACACCAGGCACTTAAAAAGCAACGTTCACAATAGCATTTCCTTGCGGTGCAGATAGTCCGTCCATGATAGATCAGTTGGAAATTAATACGGTTCCAATGCTCCTTCGGAAGCACCTCCATCAATTCAAATTCCACCTGTACCGGATTTTTTCCCGTTGCCCATCCGAGCCGCCGGGCTATCCTAAAGACATGGGTATCCACAGTAACCCCAGGTATATTGTAAGCATCCGCTAAAAATAAAGTGGCAGTCTTTCTTCCGACTCCCGATAGCTTTAACAATTCCCCGATGGTTACAGGAACCTTACCGCCATACTCCTCCAGGATTTGCTTGCAGCATTGCTTCATATTTTGGGCCTTATTCTTATATAGCCCGACTGATCTGATAGAATCCTCGATGTCCTTTTCCGGAGCCTCGGCTATTTGCCGGATCGAAGGAAAACGCTTCCACAAATCCGGCAGCACCTTATCCACCTGCTGATCCGTGCTCTGTGCACTCAGCATGATTGCCAGCAGGAGCTGCCAGTCTTCCATGTGCAGAAAACCTTCCTTGTCAGTGCCGTATTCCTTATCCAATAAGGATAAAATCTGTTGAATTGCTTCTTTTGTCATATGATCACCTATCCATGTCCTTGGGCATGATTTATCCCGAGGATACTCTTCCCGCTTCTGCAGCATTATGCCGGCAAAAGCCTCTTCACAGAAATAATACCAGAAAATGTGCGATAATTCCACACAAACATCCATGGATAGGGGAGTGGTAAGATACATTTAAGATACGCTAATATGATATAATATCACCAGATATTATATCATGGCGCCGGAGCAGAGCGTAGTGCGCATCCCTGGCACGAAATGCCATATCATATGTCTTTTACATGATATATTAGAATTTACAATAAGATAAATAAGTATTTATAAATTGAAATAAATAATCCCTTGTTGTACTATTTTTATTAGGTATAATTTTTTTGCATAAAATTAAAATGCAACAATGAAAAATAATAATAAAAATACAGGTCAGAAAAGGAGACGGGTCATGCGAGCATTGATCAGTGTATCGGACAAAACAGGTGTCGTGGAATTTGCAAGGGAATTAGTAGCCCTAGGGCTTGAGATTATTTCTACCGGAGGTACCTATGGCAAATTAAAGGAGGCAGGGGTTCCTGCAATTGAGATATCGGAGCTTACCGGATTCCCGGAGTGCCTGGACGGGCGCGTTAAGACCCTCCATCCTGCGGTGCATGCAGGGCTGCTTGCCATGAGAAGCAACCCGGACCACATGAAGCAGCTGGTGGACTTAAACATTGAAACCATAGACCTTGTAGTCGTGAACCTATATCCCTTTAAGGCGACCATTTTAAAGGAAAATGTCCAAAGGCAGGAGGCCGTTGAAAATATTGATATCGGAGGGCCTACCATGCTGCGCTCCGCGGCAAAGAATTACCAGGATGTTGCTGTTGTTGTGGATCCAAGGGATTATGGGCAGGTTTTAACGGAGCTGAAGGAGAAGAAGCAAGTTTCCCTGGATACCAAGTTCTACTTAATGCAGAAGGTGTTTGAACATACCTCCTCCTATGATACTATGATTGCTGATTATCTTAAGAAGGAAAGAGGGGACAAATCTTTACCGGAGACCCTTACCATGACCTTCGAAAAGGTACAGGATATGAGATATGGCGAGAACCCCCACCAGTCAGCTGCCTTTTACCGTGAGATTGGCAAGAAAAAGGGTTCTATTACAGATGCTGTCCAGCTACATGGAAAGGAATTATCCTTCAATAATATTAACGATACCAATGGAGCTTTAGAGCTTCTGAAGGAATTCACAGAGCCCACGGTTGTGGGGTGCAAGCATGGCAATCCTTGCGGTGTTGGCAGTGGGGAGGATATCTACGGCGCATGGAAAAAAGCCTTTGAAGCAGATAAGACCTCCATCTTTGGCGGGATTGTAGTCGCTAACCGTGAAGTAACCCGTGCAATGGCCGAAGAGATGAAGGAGATCTTCCTGGAGGTCGTCGTCGCTCCCGCCTACTCTAAGGAGGCACTTGAGTTATTAACAATTAAGAAAAATATCAGGCTTCTTGAGCTTAAGGATATTGAAGTTCCCCAGGATGAAAATGCATATGATTTAAAGAAGGTAAATGGCGGCCTGATTGTCCAGACAATTGACGGTCAGCTTTTAGTAGAAGAAAATCTTAAGGTTGTTACTGACCGTGCCCCATCTGCAAAGGAAATGGAGGATTTATTGTTTGCCTGGAAGGTAGTGAAATTTGTTAAGTCAAATGGAATTGCCCTTGCAAAGGACAAACAATCCATCGGCATCGGACCTGGACAGGTGAACCGCATTTGGGCTACGAAGCAATCCATTGAACATGCAAAGGAATTAATCGGTGAGGATGCCACGAAGGGTGCCGTGCTGGCATCGGATGCCTTCTTCCCATTTGATGATTGTGTAGAAGCGGCCCACCAGGCAGGGATTACTGCGGTTATCCAGCCAGGCGGTGCAGGCAGGGATGAGGATTCCATCAGGAAGTGTAATGAGTATGGGATTGCTATGGTGTTTACGGGGATGAGGCATTTTAAGCATTAAGGATGATTACTTGTGTGGGAATAAAAAAGGAGTTGAAATTGACTGGTCAATTTCAACTCCTGATTTGTTTAATTATAACCCCGTTTTACAGATAACTTTTAAAATACTGCAAAGACTCCCGTTCCCTGCCACATGTATATAAAAATTACTTATGTGTACGATTATAATCTAACTACGTTTGCAGCCTGAGGTCCTTTGTCACCCTTGACTACTTCGAATGATACCTTTTCTCCTTCTTCAAGAACCTTGAAGCCATCCATCTGAAGAGCCGAGAAATGAACAAATACGTCGTTTCCTTCTTCATCAGAAATAAACCCAAATCCTTTTTTTGCATTAAACCATTTTACAGTTCCTGTCTTCATAAAAAGCCTCCCAAAGCGTAATTTGAATTGCATTACCATATTCAGTAATGATAGTAATAATTTAACATAAATCCAAAATAATGTCAAAGGATTTATGTTATATTTTGTAATATTTCAACGTAATAATTTCATTATTGTGGAGATTTGAGAGTTTAAATTATTTATATTTATATATGAAAACATCCATGACTCTTACTGCACAAATTGCCTTAACAGTGTTGCCATGGATCCGGTTCTTCCTTTTTCTTATTATTTTATTTCTTGCAGCCTATGACAAATAAAGAAAATTATGTTATTATGAATAAGCATATATGATAAATTGCGATACTTATTATTATAAAAATGAATATATTATGTCATCCCTATATTAGGGCGTGTCTGAAAACCCATTGTAGTTCCAGGCACGCCCTAGGGCGGGACAATAATGGATGGAGGTTAACTACATGAAATGTGAAATTCCTTTTTCATATGAATTTCTCTTCGAGGAAAAGCTGGAGGACCTGAATTCAATAGGTAAAGTACTGGTCCATAAAAAGACCGGCGCCAGGGTAGTGCTTATTGCAAATGATGATAAGAATAAGGTGTTTTCCATTGGGTTTCGTACACCGCCGGTAAATAGTACCGGTGTCGCCCATATTATTGAGCACTCGGTGCTCTGCGGATCAAGGAATTTTCCTGCCAAGGATCCTTTTGTGGAACTGGCGAAGGGTTCCTTAAACACTTTTTTGAATGCCATGACTTATCCGGATAAAACCATTTATCCGGTGGCGAGCATGAATGACCAGGATTTTAAAAACCTGATGCATGTATATATGGATGCGGTGCTGTATCCGAATATCTATCAAAGGAAGGAAATCTTCCAGCAGGAGGGCTGGCACTACGAGCTTGAGCAGGCGGATTCTGAGCTGGCTATTAACGGCGTTGTATATAATGAGATGAAGGGAGCCTTTTCCTCACCGGAATCACAGCTGTTCCGGTTAGTGCAAAATTCCCTGTTTCCTGATACCACCTATGGGGTGGAATCAGGAGGGGATCCCGCATTTATTCCGGAATTGTCCTATGAGGAATTTATCGATTTCCATAAAAATTATTACCATCCGTCAAACAGCTATATCTACCTGTATGGTGATATGGATTTTGAGGAGCGCTTAACCTGGCTGGACAAGGAGTATTTGAACCAGTATGACCGCCTGGAGGTGGACTCAGCCGTGAGGCTTCAAAAGGCCTTTGACGTGGTCAGGGAAGTGAAGGAGTGTTATTCCTTGAGCGAAGGCGAGGAGATAAGGGATAATACTTATTTAAGCTACAATACGGTTGTGGGTAATTCCCTGGATAAGGAATTAGGCCTGGTGTTCCAGGTGCTTGATTATGTTCTGCTGCAGGCTCCCGGGGCCCCCATCAAGCAGGCTTTATTGGATGAGGGCATAGGAAGGGATATTTTAGGAGGCTTTGAGGATGAGATCCTTCAGCCCTCCTTTATGATTATTGCCAAGAACTCGGAGGAGGCGAAGAAGGATCAGTTCATAGCGACCATACGGAGGGTATTGGAGGGCATAGTGGAAAAGGGCTTGGAGGAAAAGTCCCTGCGGGCCGCAATTAATTTCTATGAATTTAAATACCGGGAAGCGGATTACGGGCAATTTCCAAAGGGACTGCTCTATGGGCTGCGTACCATGAGCAGCTGGCTCCATGATGATAAGAAGCCCTTCCTGCACCTTAAGGATTCTGCCGGTTATGCTTTCCTGAAGGAGAAGATCGGAACCGGATATTATGAAAAGGTGATCGAGGAGCATTTGCTGAATAATACCCATGCCTCCCTGGTTATACTCCAGCCTAAGCCGGGGTTAAACAGCCAAAAGGAGGAGGAGCTTAAGAAAAAGCTGGCAGCATACAAAGCGTCCCTGCCAAAAGAGGAAATCCAGAGGATAATAGAGGAAACCAAGGCATTGAAGCAATACCAGGAGATCCCCTCCACAAAGGAGGAGCTGGAAATGATACCGCTTCTGACCCGTGAGGATATCGGTAAGGAGATAGAGCCCCTGTACAATGAGGTCCACAGCGTGGAAGGGGTTAAGGTAATACACCATAATGTCTATACTAATAAGATAGCTTACGTGCGGCTGATGTTTGATATAAAACAGGTTCCGAGGGAGCTGCTGCCCTATGCCTCGCTGCTTTCCCTGGTGCTGGGCTATACCGATACGGATAACCACACCTATCTCGATTTGTCGAATGAAATCAATATCAATACGGGCGGGATCACGACAAATGTCAGAAGCTTCTCCGTAAAAGGAAGTGAAAAATACTACCCCGTATTTGAATTCAGTGCAAAGGTATTATACGATAAATTGACAGAAAGCCTCCTTCTGGTGGAGGAGATCATCCGCCAAACAAAGCTGGAGGATAAGAAACGGCTTAAGGAAATTGTGGACGAGATGAAATCCAAGCTGCAGATGAATTTCAACTCCTCCGGACATTCCGTGGCAATTGACCGGGCCATGTCCTATTATTCTGCCCATGGATTATTTAAAGAGATCACGACGGGGATTGAATTTTATAAGTTCATGGAGGACTTGTCGGAGAATTACCAGACGAAAGCAGAGCATGCGATTGCAAGGCTGAAAGAATTGCTGGCGATGATTTTTACAAAGGAGAACCTGACAGTAAGCATAACGGCGGATGAAGAAGGCTATGTACGTTTTGAAGAGAAGCTCCCGGCCTTTTTAAGTACCCTGACGGTAAAGACGGACGGAAAGCTCTTCACGGCCTATAATACGGAGGCCTTAAAGCCGGTGTGCTTAAATGAGGGCTTCAAGACAGCCATGCAGGTACAGTATGTGGCAAGGGCAGGCAACTATATGAACGCAGGGCTGGAATACTCCGGCGCGTTAAAGGTGCTTAAGACCATCCTGAGCTACGATTACCTTTGGATGAACGTCAGGGTAAGGGGCGGAGCCTACGGCTGTATGTGCGGTTTTTCCGGCGTGGACGGGGACGCTTATTTCACCTCCTACCGGGATCCAAACCTGAAGGAAACAAATAATATCTATGAAAATGCGGTGGAGTTTGTGAAGAACTTCGATGCAGATGAAAGGGATATCACAAAGTATATCATCGGAACCTTCAGTACCCTGGACACCCCGCTGACACCCCAGGGAAAGGGCAGGCGGTCCTTAAGCATGTATCTTGCGGGAATTACGGAGGAAGACCTGAAAAAAGAGCGGGAGCAGGTACGAAGTGTGACCGTCCAGGATATCAGGGAGCAGCATAAGGTGGTTAAGGCGGTTCTGGATGCCGGGAATATTTGTGTTATAGGCAACGAAGAGAAGATAAATGAGAATAAGGAATTGTTTAAGGAAATCAAGAGCCTGATGAAGTCAAACCAGTAATGGAAGAGTAAGGGTTAGCCCAGGTGCCATAATATCCTGTTATTACCCATGGTATTTATGGCACCGGTATGATGGAAGCAGGGATGCAAGCAAAGATTGAAGCAGAGATTGAAGCCAAGATGGAGGATGGAATGGAAGCTACAAAAATTAAGTCCGGGTTTGTAACACTGATTGGAAGACCCAATGTAGGGAAATCAACACTGATGAACCAGTTGATAGGACAGAAGATCGCGATTACTTCAAATAAGCCGCAGACAACACGTAACCGTATACAGACCGTGTATACGGATGAACGGGGGCAGATTATCTTTTTGGATACCCCTGGAATTCATAAAGCAAAAAACAGGCTTGGGGAATATATGGTAAATGTTGCTGAACGTACCATGAGTGAGGTGGATATCGTCCTATGGCTGGTGGAGCCGACTACCTACATCGGTGCCGGTGAGCAGAGGATTGCGGAGCAGCTGCGGAGGGTAAAGACTCCGGTGTTTCTGGTTATCAATAAAATTGACACAGTCAGGAAGGATGAGATCCTAGCCTTTATCGCGGCCTATAAGGATATCTGTGATTTTGCGGAAATCATTCCGGTCTCTGCGCTAAAGGGTGAGAATACGAAGGAACTGACCAATGAAATTTTCAAGTACCTGTCCGAAGGTCCCATGTACTATGATGAAGATACGGTTACTGACCAGCCGGAGCGCCAGATTGTCGCAGAGCTGGTCAGGGAAAAGGCGCTCAGGCTTCTGGAGGATGAGATTCCCCATGGAATCGCAGTCAGCATAGACCGCATGAAGGAGCGCCCACAGACCCATGGGAATAAGCCGATTATTGATATTGATGCCACTCTTGTGTGTGAACGGGATTCCCATAAGGGAATTGTTATTGGGAAGGGCGGCAGCATGTTAAAGCAAATTGGCACCCAGGCTAGGAGGGAGATTGAGAATCTGCTGGATTGCAGGGTGAATCTACAGCTCTGGGTTAAGGTGAAGAAGGATTGGAGGGATAGTGATTTTCTTATGAAAAATTTTGGGTATGGCAGGGATGAATAGGTAGGGTAAGTTGGGAGGAGAAGGTTTTAAATGTCAAGGGGGATTTTAATATTTTGTCTTGGGATATTTTATCTAGTTTAAGGATGGATTTTCTGGGAAACCTAAAAGTATAACATATATATTTTAGGGGGCTCGAATATGAAAAATTTTGATTATTGGAAAAGGTTTGTCAATACCGGAAAAGTTGACGATTACTTAAATTACATCGCATGTACAAGGGAAGAAACTGAGTTTCCGGAATTTGGGATGGAATTCTCAGAAGAAATTCATCCGGAGCGTCCGGGCACAGAGTATAAAGAGGGTGGAGCAGTTGCCGGTATCAACTACCGTAACGGGAATGGTCCTGTCGGCCATGCCGGTTGGTGAATATGACAAGCGGTTGGTTATTTTAACAACAGAAAAAGGAAGAATTACAGCATTTGCCAAAGGCGCCAGAAGACCGAACAGCGCCTTATTGGCATGTTCAGGATCCTTTGCCTTTGGGGAATTTGCCCTGTACGCAGGAAAATCTTCTTATAATATAGTATCCGCAGAAATCTCAAATTATTTCGGTGAGCTTAGGGAAGATTTTGACAGCCTTTGCTATGGTTTTTATTTTTGTGAATTTGCGGATTATCTGACAAAGGAAAACAATGATGAAAAGAATATCCTAAAGCTGCTGTACCAGACACTGCGTGCATTAACGAAGAAAACCATTGACCTGCAGCTGATAAGGGCGGTCTATGAATTGAAGATAATGGCGCTGAACGGAGAAATGCCCCAGGTGTTTTCCTGTGTAAAATGCGGTGACCTTACGTCGGGTGCGGATGCTCCGGGAGGACAGGATACCTCCAAGGGAGAGGATGCTTCCAATGGACAAAATACTTCCAAGGGAAAGGATGTTTCCAATGGACAGAATGCAGCGGGGAGGTATTATTTCAGCCCACGGTCCGGCGGGATCCTGTGCGGCAAATGCCTCCTGCATGATAGGAGTGCAGTGGAAATTAACACCTCCACCTTATATACCATGCAGTACATAATATCCAAGGAGGTTGAAAGTCTGTATACCTTCCGGGTCACCGATACCGTCTTGAAGGAATTGCAGCGCTGCATCAAGCGGTACTTGGAATGTTATGTGGAGCACGAATTTAAGTCTCTTGAAATACTAGGAGGGTGACTGAAAACGGCAACGGGTTTTGGCCACGCCTGAGCTCATATAATTTACAGATAAAAATGATTTTATAAATTGGTATTGAAAATAGAACCCATTCAGGTTAAAATGATATGAACCCAACTTAAGGTAATAGGGCATGTCTGAAAGCTCATTGTTGTTTTAGACGTGTCCCAGGATTTTATTTTTAATTTGACTAAAATGTGATGACGCCCCGAAGCGCTCGAATGGAGGAAGCTATGAAAAAGATAATTCTTTGCGCCATAGCGCTGTTCTTAATATCAGGAGCAGCCGGTTGTACAAAAGAAGAATT
>JARKQP010000009.1 GCA_029974875.1 Mobilitalea sp. | reverse complement strand
GTGTCTGAAAACTCATTGTACCGTTCTGAACGCCCCGCTTTGTGGCATGCTGCGTCGCAATTCCGGGAACGTAGACCCACTACGCCCCCGAAATCGCTCCTTGCCTTTTGCAAAGCGGGGCATTCAGCCCGCATAAGCAGTTTTCAGACGCACCCCAGTTAAAAAGAGGTGTAGGGATGCCAAACATATTAGTTGAAATGAAAGATATCATGAAAACTTTTCCAGGGGTTAAGGCACTTGATAATGCGCAGCTTACATTATATGAGGGAGAAGTTCTTGGGTTACTGGGTGAGAACGGGGCAGGGAAATCCACCCTGATGAATGTCCTTGGCGGCATTTATAAACCGGATTCGGGAGAGATAAGGATTGACGGGCAGGAGGTCAGAATTGACAACGTAGTGGCCGCCCAGAATCTCGGCATTGCATTTATCCATCAGGAAATAGCTCTGGTTCCCTATTTATCCGTTGCAGAAAATATTTTTCTGGGACGGGAAAGAATGACGGCGGGCATGGTGGATAAGAAGAAGATGTACAGGGAAGCCAGGCAGTGGCTGGAGATGGTAGGGCTGGATGTAAATCCCGCAGCCATGGTAAACAGCTTAAGCATTGGCAGGCAGCAGATGGTGGAAATTGCAAAGGCCTGTTCATTAAACATGAAGCTTATGATTATGGATGAACCGACCTCTTCCTTATCGGAAAGGGAAGTGGAGCTATTATTTGAAATGATCAGCCGGCTTAGGGAAAAAAATATTGGGATCATCTATATTTCCCATAAGCTGTCGGAGATCTTTACTATTACAAACAGGGTATGCGTCATGCGGGATGGTGGTTATGTGGGAACGGTTATTACCGAAGAAAGCAGCCAGGCTGAATTAGTGCAGATGATGGTCGGAAGGGAATTAAGCAATTATTATGTAAGAACCTTCAACGAGTTGGGGGATGTCGTATTAGAGGCCAGGGAAATCAATTCCGGCAGCCGGGTAATTGACTGCAGCTTCCAGGTCCGTAAGAAGGAAATACTGGGGTTTTATGGGCTGGTAGGTGCGGGGCGTTCCGAATTGATCAAGGCGGTCATGGGACTTTACCCCCGGGACAGCGGTTCCGTAATTTTAAAGGGAGAGGATGTATCAAGGCTTTCCACAATGAAAATACAGGAAAGAGGCCTGGCACTTGTTCCGGAAGACCGGAAGCTGGAAGGCCTGATCTTAAAAAATACCATCCAATTTAACATCAGTGTATCCGTACTGGGAAAATTTATTAAGAAGCTGCGGGTGAATGCAAAAAAAGAAAAGGATATTGTAGATAAAGGAATTGCGGATTTGAATATTAAGACTCCTTCAAGAGACCAGACGGTACGCAACCTGTCCGGCGGAAACCAACAGAAGGTGGTTTTGGCAAAATGGTTGGCATCCAACCCGGATGTGCTAATTCTGGATGAACCCACAAGAGGAGTGGACGTGGGTGCAAAAGCGGAGATTTACAGCATTATGAATGACCTGGCAGCGGGAGGAATGGCAATCATCATGATCTCCTCTGAGATGCCGGAAATTATTAATATGTGCGACAGGATATTAATCATGAGTGAAGGCAGGATCCGGGGGAATCTGGATAGGTCAGAGTTTGAACAGCAGAAAATTTTGCATTATGCAGTTGCGGAGGGTATTAAATGAAGGAGAGATTCAATAAATATGAAGACAATCCGCTTTTAGGACCGGTTTTCCGGTACTTTAAGCAAAATCTGGGCATATTGACGGCCTTTGTCGTTTTATGCGTCATACTGGGCTTTGCAGCACCTAATTTTGCTACCGTAAATAATTGGATTACAATTTTGAGGACCGTATCCACCACAGGCATGCTGGCAATCGGCGTCACCTTAGCCATTATGCTGGGAGGTATCGACCTGATTGCCGGAGCCATGATTGCCTGTTCCGGATGTCTTTGTGTGGTTGCCATGGAAAGGCTGGGAATGCCAATGGTTCTTGCCATGCTGCTTGGGATACTGCTGGGTATCGGGGCAGGCCTTTTGAACGGCGTTATTATTGCCTACAGCGGAATTCACCCCTTCGTGGTGACCCTGGCCATGCAGAGCATTTTGCGGGGAGCGGCCTACCTGATCGCCAACGGACAGCCGGTATCCCTATATGTGAACGAGCAATTTCCCATTATCGGGACGGGATCCCTAGGGATCATCCCTTATCCGATCATCTATATGCTGATCTGCTTTTTGCTGTTATACCTCCTCTTAAATAAAACCAGGATGGGAAGGTACATATATGCAGTGGGAGGGAATGCCACCGCTGCCCAGTTTTCCGGTATCAATATTAAAAAAGTTAAAATAATGGTCTGGACCATCAGTGGCGTGCTGGCATCCTTTGCCGGTATCGTCATGGCAGCAAGATTATCCTCAGGACAGCCGAGCACCTCGGTGGGCGCGGAAACCGATGCCATTGCCGCAAGCGTCCTGGGCGGGGTAAGCATGTATGGGGGTGTGGGAGGAGCCGGAGGTGTCCTCATCGGAGTGCTGGTAATCGGTGTTATCAGTAACGGCCTTACCCTGCTCCACGTAAATTCAAATTGGCAGTACATTGCAAAAGGAATCATTATACTGCTGGCCGTCTACCTGGATATGATCCGGCAGAATAAAAAGAAAGCCAGGAGTGAATGACAATATAATTATTAAAGGAGACAAAAGTATGTTAGTTAACATGAAGGAAATGCTCGCGGATGCCGAGAAACACAATTATGCAATTGGGTCTTTAAACACGCCGAACCTGGAAACCTTGAGGGCTGTCCTTGGAGCAGCGGAAGAGCTGGGCTGCCCCATTATTATTAACCATGCCCAGGGACACGAGCCGGTAGTTGCCTTAGAGGTTATCGCCCCGTTAATGAAGCTGTATGCAGAGAATGCAAAGGTTCCGGTGGCTATGCATATCGACCATGGCCTTGATATTGATTTCTGCATGAGGGCGGTCAGGGCAGGATTTACTTCCGTCATGTGTGACCGCTCCGCCTATCCCTTGGAGGAAAATATCGCTTTGACAAAGGCATTTGTTGATCTGGTGCGCCCTTTGGGAATTACGGTAGAGGCAGAGCTGGGTGCAATGCCGAATAACATGCCTTCCTGTGTTCCAGGCCAGGAACAGTCAGACTTAAGCGACCTGACAAAATACTTTACAAGGGTGGATGAGGCTAAGAAATTTGCCCAGGCTACAGGGGTGGAGGTTCTGGCTATTTCCATAGGAACTGTCCACGGTATGTATACGGAAAAATCCAATCTGGACATACAGCGTATCAAGGATATCAAGAAGGCCATTGAAGGAACAGGCACCTATCTTGGAATCCACGGCTGCTCCGGGACGGAGCCGGACCAGGTGGTCGGGGCTATTAATGCCGGCATCAGGAAAATCAATTATTTTACCGCCATGGATACCGGTATTACTCCTGCAATACAGCAGATGATTGATGATTACGACGGCCGTCCCCTGAACTATTCCCTGATGGTTAATGTAGCCATGGAGGAATTGAAAAAGGGTGCAAAACAGGCAGTGGAGCTGTTCATGACCTGCAAAAAATAACTGCCGTATCAGGGAAGGGTGTGGGAAGGATTTTCAAATCCCACACGGAAAGAAGCCTATGGTGAAATTTTTTTGATGAAAGGCGTAATGAGGATGTACATAGGTCTTGATATAGGGACATCTGGAACAAAGGCCTCCTTAATTGATGAAGAAGGAAGGCTGTTAAAGGATTACCAGGTTGCGTATGGATTCTGTAATACGGAAAAGGGTTACCGGGAGCTTGACGCGGATCAGGTATGGGATGCGGTGAAGGCCTGCCTGAGTGTGACAGGGCAGGGCCGGGGCATACGGACCATTACGGTTTCTGCACTGGGAGAAGCCATAATACCCATTGATGCCTCCGGCAGACCCCTGTGTAAAAGCATAAGCGGAACGGATACCAGGGGTACACAGGAGCTGGAGGAAATACAGTCCCTGATCGGAAAGGAGCGGCTGACGGATATCACCGGGTTAAACCTAAGCACGATCTATTCCGGGAATAAAATACTCTGGCTGAAGAAGCATGCTGCCAAATTATATGAGGAGGCCTGGAAGATCGTAACCTTTCAGGACTATGTCATATACCGTCTGACACGCACGGCGGTCATCGATTATTCCATGGCCTCCCGAACCCTGCTCTTTGATATCAATACAAACGACTGGTCGGAGGAAATACTGCAGGCCCTTGGAATTGACAGGCATAAGCTGTCGGAGCCGGCCAGAAGCGGCAGCATCGTAGGAGCCCTGGAGGGGAAGGTGGCGAAAGAGCTGGGCCTTTCCCCCGGTATTAAGGTGGTCACAGGCACCCATGACCATATCTGCAATGCAATCGGGAGCGGCTCTATCCATTATGGGGACTGTTCCAACACGGTAGGCACTACGGAGGGCCTGACGGCGGTTTTGCACAGGGAACAGCTAAGTACGGACAGTATCAATAGGTATCAGATCTCATGTGAACCCTTTGTGCTTCCGCAAATGTATAATACCGTTGCCTGGAATAACACCTCCGGCGTTTTGCTGAAGTGGTTTGTAACTGTCTTCCTTAAGGAGGAAGGGGCTGCAAATATAAGGGAGGTTTTCGGGAAACTAAACGCAGGAATGGCGGCAGAGCCTACGGGACTGCTGGTACTTCCGCATTTTTCAGGAGCAGCCACACCTTATATGGATGAAAGCTCCAAGGGTGCCATCCTAGGCCTGGCTTTGGGGACAGGACGGGAGGACATTTACAAGGCCCTTATGGAAGGGGCAAATTATGAACTGGCCCTGATGCTGGATTGCTTAAGGAAGGCCGGGCTGCAGCCGGAAAGGCTGACAGCTACCGGAGGCGCGCTATCAGAGCAGCTGCTGCAGATTAAGGCAGATGTGCTGGGCATGGAGGTACATACGGTAGAGAATAAGCAGACAGGTACGCTGGGAGGTGCCATCCTGGGAGCAGTAGCCGAGGGGGATTTTCCTACCATTGCCGAGGCGGTGGCAAGGATGGTAAGGCCTGGGCGGATTTATGGACCAGAGAGCCGATTTGTAGGGGTGTACCAGGAAAAGCTATGCATTTATAAAGAATTATACCAGACGCTTAAGAAAATCAACCATTCACTCACTGGGAGGTAATCTATGGAAACAGAGAAAAAGCGGGAACTAGAAAGGATTGCTGCGAGAATCAGGAAGGAAAGCCTTCTGGCAATTAAAGCGGCCGGCTCCGGCCATGTCGGGGGTTCCTTTTCCATTGCAGAATTATTATCAGTATTATATTTTCATGAAATGCACATAGACCCGGTAAATCCAAAGCTGGAAGACCGGGACAGGTTTGTACTGTCAAAGGGACATTGTGCCCCTGCGGTTTATGCGGCATTAGCGATAAAAGGGTTTTTTCCCATGGAGGATCTGGCTACCTTAAGAAGGATAGACAGCTATCTGTCCGGCCATATCGAGATGAGGCATGTGCCTGGGGTGGATATGTCCGCGGGATCCCTGGGGCAGGGCTTGTCTGCCGCGGTAGGAATGGCACTTTCTGCCAAGACCTATCAGAAGGGCTACAGGACCTATTGTATCCTCGGGGACGGGGAGCTTCAGGAAGGCCAGGTGTGGGAAGCGGCTATGAGCGCCGGTAAGTTTAAGCTGGATAACCTGGTGGCAATCGTGGACAGCAACAAGCTGCAGCTGGACGGTACTGTGGAGGAGATCATTTCTCCACTGCCGATCGATAAGAAATTTGAAAGCTTCGGGTGGAATACCGTAACCATTGACGGTCATGAGGTTGCGCAGATTGCAGAAGCGCTGAGGCAGGCCAGGGAGAAAAAGGGCATACCGACTGCCATCATTGCGGAAACCATAAAGGGTAAGGGGTGCTCCGTATTTGAGAATCAGGTAAGATTCCATGGGGGAAGGCCGACGGAGGCGGAATTTCATATTGCTTTTGGGGAGCTGGATTCCAGGCTGAAGGGATTGGAGGGTTGATCAAATGAGTGAAAAAACAGCAAGCAGGGTTGCATATGGAAAGGCTTTGAGTGAATTTGGCAATAACCCGGATATCGTGGCGTTGGATGCGGATTTAGCCAGCTGCACCATGTCCATTAACTTTGCAGAGCAATATCCGGAAAGATTCTATAATGTGGGAATTGCGGAAGCCAATATGATTGATATTGCGGCAGGCTTTGCCGCCACAGGGAAAATTCCCTTCTGCCATTCCTTTGCCATGTTCACGGCCGGAAGGGGATATGACCAGATCCGTAATTGTGTAGCATACCCACATCTGAATGTGAAGGTGGTAGGAAGCCATGCAGGCCTGACAGTCGGGGAGGACGGAGCCACCCACCAATGTATCGAGGATGTCAGCCTCATGCGAACCATCCCCGACATGACGGTGATCATTCCCTGTGATGCAAGGGAAACAAGGGAAGCGGTAAAGGCTATGATTGCCTATGACGGCCCCTGCTATCTGCGCACCAGCCGGTTGGCTGTGGAGGAGATTACAGACCGGGCGCAGGATTACAAATTTGAATTGGGAAAAGGTGTTATTTTGAAGGAAGGCAGGGATGTCACAATTGCGGCCTATGGAATTATGGTCCAAAAAGCCTATGCAGCGGCAGAAGAGCTTGAAAAGGAAGGAATTTCGGCAAGGGTAATCAATATGCATACCATGAAGCCCTTTGATAAGGAATTAATCATTGACTCGGCAAAGGAGACGGGAGCAATTGTTACCGTCGAGGAGCATAACATCATTGGCGGTCTTGGCTCGGCAGTCTCAGAGGTAGTTGCGGGGAATGTGCTGGTACCGGTTGAACGGGTAGGCGTGGAAGATGAGTTCGGACATTCAGGACCTGCGGAAGCACTGCTGGAACGGTATGGGTTGACGGTGGAGAATATTGTGGGTAAGGCAAAAAGGGCAATTGGGCGTAAGGCTGGGAAAGAGTAACGCTGAAAAGAATAGGGTTGAAAAAGAGTAAGGATTAGGGAAATAAGCCAGGAAAAGTAAGGCCGAGAGAAATAGGATCAAGAAATAAGCATAAAAAAGTAAGACTGAGAGAGTGAGATCAAGAAATAAACCTGAAGAAAGTAAGGCTGAGAGAAAGAAGATCGAGAAATAAGCCTGAAAAAAAGTAAGACTGAGAGAAAGAAGATCGAGAAATAAGCCTGAAAAAAAGTAAGACTGAGAGAAACAAAAATTAAGAAATAAGCCTGAAGAAATAAGGTCAAGAAAAAATAAGGCCAAGAAAATAGAAGGCAATAGGAGAGAAAACATGGCACTGGAACGTGTTAAAAACATATTGAGGATGGCTGATGAAGCGGATACTTCGGTCATCTCATTTATCTGTATCGATTATAACATGGTATATTCTGTGATTCAAACGGCTGAGAAGACAAATACACCTGCACTTGTTATGCTACTGCCGGAGCATTCAGAGAAAAATAATACCTTCAGCGTAAAGGGCTTTGCAGAAATGGCAAAGGATCTGGCAACAAGGGTCAGGGTACCCATCGGTCTGCACCTGGATCACAGCTATGATTATGAAAGTGTAATCAAGGCGATCCGTCTGGGATTCCCGTCAGTCATGATTGACGGCTCCGCAAGGCCGCTGAAGGAAAATATAGAGCTAACCGGAAAAGTGACGGAGGCATCCCATATTCTGGGTGCGGATGTGGAGGCCGAGCTGGGTACCATAGGGCTTGAAACCTCGGACAGCACAGAGAAAGCAAAGGCATATACCGATCCGGCAACGGCGGAGCTTTTCTGCAGGGAAACCAATATAGATTCCCTGGCTATTTCCATTGGAAATGCACATGGAGTATACAGGGAAAAGCCGGTCCTGGATATTAAACGGCTGGAGGAAATCAATGCGGCTACCAAGGTACCCCTGGTTCTGCACGGAGGCAGCGGGATCCCGGATGACCAGTTGATGGAAGCCTTTAAAAAAGGTATCAACAAATTTAATGTAGGAACTGAATTTATAGGGGAGTACTATAAAGCGCTGGTAGATTATACGAGGCTAAAAGAGAAAGAGGATAACCCCTTCAAGCTTCTGGAGGTTCCCATGTTTGTACAGGAGAGGCTGGAAAAATATTTGGAAGCCAAGCTAAAGCTGTCAAGGTTTTAGTGAAAGGAGCCTTAAGATGGCGTACATAGGACTTGATATCGGCACCTCCGGCTGTAAAGCCTCCATTATTACAGAGAAGGCTGAGGTGGTCGCTGTTGCCCATGCGGAATATAATCTGATATTTCCCCAGAGGGGCTTTGTGGAATTAGATCCTGCAGAAATTTATTCCAAAGTGAAACGGGTGCTGAAGGAGCTTGCCCCAAAGGCAGCCTCCGTAAAGGCTTTATCCCTTTCCAGCTTTGGAGAAGCATTTGTCCTGCTGGATGATAGTGATGTCCCTTTAAATAATTTTATTACTTATGCAGATAGCCGGTGTAAGGGCATGGAGAAGCGGCTGATTGAAAAATATACGGTTGAAAAACTATTTGGCATTACAGGCGTTGTACCAAACGAGACATTTTCACTGTGCAAGCTTTTGTGGCTGAAGGAGCATTGCCCCCAGGTGTTGGAGAAAGCAAGGAGTATCTACCTGGCAAATGATTATTACAATTATCTGCTGAGCGGAAATAGGGGTGTAGATGCTGGTACGGCATCCAAAACCCTTCTCTTTGATATACACCAGGACGATTGGTCAGAGGAATTACTCAAGGCCTTTGAGCTTCCGAGGGAGTGGTTTTCACCGGTACTTCCTGTAGGAACCTTCCTGGGAACGATAAAGAGCGGGTTGGCAGAGGAATTGGGATTGTCCCCGGAGATCCGTATCTATCTCGGGTGTCATGACCAGTGCAGCGCAACAATCGGGGGAGGGGTATATGCACCGGGTGCCGCCATGATTGGAGAAGGCTCAACAGAGAGCATTAACCTTATTGCGGGGGAAGCCGTATTCCGTGCCTCAGGGGAGCTGATCAGGCGCAGCATGTGTGTGGAGCCTTTCCTGGAAAATGGTTTATACCTGATCCCGGCTTCCTTTTTAACCTATGGCAACGCCATCCGATGGTATATCCGTACTTTTGAAGCAGAGAGAAAGAACCATCTGGAAGAAGGCGGGGATATTTATGCTTGTCTGGAAAAAAACAGCAGGGAAGAGACGGAGCTGATTTTTTTGCCCCATTTAAGCAAGGTCAATATTATGGATCCGGAGTCAAGGGTACCGGGGGCATTTATCGGCATCACCCTGGATACGGACAGGCGGGAATTTTACCGGGCAGTGCTGCAGGGGCTGAATTTTGAATCCAGAATCAACCTGGATACGCTAAAGAATATCGGATTTCCCATAGAATATCTCAGCGCAACAGGAGGGATCACAAAATCCTGTATGTTTATGCAGCTGAAGGCGGATATCCTGAAGCAGGAAATCCATGTGCTGGAGAATGCGGAAGCCGGAATCACAGGGCTTGCCATCATCTGCGCGGTCGCAAGCGGCGATTACGGCAGCTATGGGGAGGCAGTTGCAAGGTTTGTGAAGACGAAAGAGGTTTTTTGTGCGTCAAAGGATTATGATGGATTATTTGAGAAATACCAGGATATAAGAAACCGTTTGAGATAGGAATTTTATGAAGCAGCGTTCTTCTCACTAATTGTTAGTGCTGCCTACGGCAGCATGATGTGAAGGTTGAAAGAAATAAAATTAATGGACGAAAGGGGGATTGGATCCATGCCAGCACTTTCATGGCGATTTGTGCAGTATAAGGGCAATGCCTGTAGTGATGGGCATGGATATAATTATGGATAGAAAACCGGTTATTGGTATTGTCGGAGTATCTGACGGGGATATGGAGGTTCATGAGACCCTAAAGGATATCGTACAGGCTCAGGTTGATACGATAATAGAAGAGTTAAAAAAAGATGGAAGAATCGAAGTCATTCAAGCGGAATGTCTGGTTAATTCCGTCCAATCAGCGAAGGAACAGGCGGAATTTCTAAATAAAAAGGGAGTTGACGGCACGGTTATCTCCCATGGCGTCTTCGCTTTCCCTAATTTTTCAGCAATTATTGCAAAGTTTGGGAAAGGCCCTTTTATGCTGTGTGCAAATTTGAATCCCGACTGGCCTGGAATGGTATCCATGCTGGCAGCAGGAGGGGCATTGGATCATTTAGGAATCGATCATTTCCGGGTGGCCGGTGATTTTAAGGATCCGGCGGTTTTAGAAAAAATAGTACGGTTTGCGCGCTGTGCCGGCGTGGCAAACAGGCTGAAAGGACAGAAATACGGACTGATCGGAGGAAGAAGCCTGGGGATGTACAGCGCCACCGTAAGCATGCAGGACTGGCAGGATAAATTCGGTGTTGATGTGGACCACATGGACCAGTCTGAAATTGTCCGTCTTGCGGATGAAGTGCCGGAAGAACAGGTAGAGAAGGCCTTTGACTGGCTCAGCGGGCATTGCGGTGAAATTCTATATGACGGTAACCGGCTGACACCGGAGAAATTAAAGCTGCAGATTAGGCATTATGAAGCGATCAAAAGGATAGTGAAGGACAACAGCTATGATTTTGTGGGCGTGAAATGCCATTATGAGATGAGCAGGCATTATTGCACGGAATGTATAGCAGCGGCCTTTATGAATGATCCCTATGACTGGGATGGGGAAAAGGAACCGGTAGCCTATGCCTGTGAAGCGGATTCTGATGCAGCCATGACAATGCAGATCCTGAAGCTGCTGACAAATGACCCGGTTTTATTCATGGATGTCCGTCATTACGATGCGGATTATGATGTTATGGTCTTCTGTAACTGCGGATCGGAATCCACCTATTATGCAGGACAAAGTAAGGATCCAAAAGAAAACCTGAAGAAGGTAAAATTGTATCCCTGCCTCGAAATCTATGCAGGAGGCGGCTGTCATGTGAACTGTATGACAAGTCCCGGCCAGGCTACCATTGCCCGCTTGAACCGCTATAAGGGAAAATACCGCATGACGGTCATACCGGCTGAATTCGTAAGCCTTCCGGAGGAAAAGATGGCGGAGACCACCAGGGAGTGGCCCCATGTATTTGCAAAGCTGCCCTTCGATCATGGGATTTTCCTGGAACGGTTCAGCGCGAACCATTGCCACGCCGTATATGGTGACTGCATAGATGAGATTAAGATTATTTGCAGGATGCTGGAAATTGATGTGGAAGTACTTGGTGAATAGTTTTTGAGAATGATGAGGGGGTTATCATATGAAGATTGCCATTGGATGCGATGAAGCGGCCTATCATTTAAAGCTGGAGATTATAAAGCATTTAAAGGGCAGGGAAGAAATAGAGCTGGAAGACTTCGGGGCTGCTCCTGAGGAAACGGTTCTTTATCCGGATATAGCAAAAAGTGTTGCCGAAGCGGTTGCAGCGGGGAGCTTTGAGCGGGGAATCCTTTTATGCGGTACGGGTATCGGCATGGCGATTACTGCAAATAAGGTGCCGGGAATACGGGCAGCCGTCTGCCATGATCCTTATTCTGCCGAGCGTTCCCGAAAAAGCAATGATGCCCAGATCCTATGCATGGGAGAGCGTGTCATAGGAGTGGAGCTGTGCAAGTGCATTGTTGATATCTGGCTGGGCTGTGATTTTGCAGGCGGTGCTTCCGGGCAGAAGGTAGCCCGCATTATAGAGATAGAACGGGAGTTATTCGATAATCGGAGGAGGATGCCATGAGCAGAATTATTAATAATCCTGACTTTGTTGTAGAAGACATGCTAAAGGGCTATCTGAAGGCCCATTCTAACCTTTTGACGGGAACGGACAATCCCCGGGTATTAAAATATAAAAATGCCCCGGTAGAAGGGAAGGTCGGTATCGTAACAGGCGGAGGCTCCGGCCACAAGCCTGCATTCATTGGATATATAGGAAAAAATATGTGTGACGCCGTCGCGGTAGGCGAGGTGTTTTCATCCCCCACGGCACAGGCATTTTTCCAGGCAATGAAGGAAGCGGATTCCGGCAAGGGAGTGGCATGCCTGTATGGGAATTATGCCGGAGATAACATGAATGTCAAGCTGGCCATGAAAATGGCAAAAAAGGAAGGAATTTTTGTAAAAACAGTGGTGGCAAATGATGACGCCGCCTCTGCACCCCCTGAGGAAGCAGATCGGAGAAGGGGTGTGGCCGGAGAGGTCTTTATGTGGAAGATAGCCGGTGCTAAGGCGGCCTTAGGAGCTGAATTAGATGAGGTAATTGCGGCGGCACAAAAAGCCATCAACAACATACGCAGTGTAGGAATTGGAACCAGACCCTGTACAATTCCGGCAGTCGGCCATCCTAATTTTAAGATTGAAGAGGGAACGATGGAGGTGGGGATCGGACACCACGGAGAACCCGGGGTCAGCGTCCAACCCTTGAAAACGGCGGATGAAATAGCAGAGCAGATGCTGGAGATCTTATTACCGGACTTGCCTTTCCAGACCGGGGACGAAGTAGCTGTTTTATTATCCGGGCTGGGAGCAACTCCTGTCATGGAGCAGTATATCGTCTATCATAAGGTGGCTGAGATACTGGCTGGGAAAGAAATCAAGGTTCATCGGGCCTATGTGGGGAATTATTTTACGTCCTTGGAAATGATGGGGGTTACCCTGACGGTCATGAGGCTGGACGCAGAATTGAAGGAATTAATCGATATGCCTGCGGAATCCGTGGGATTAACACAATTCTAGAGGAGGAAAGGCATATGAATTTCAAAAATAAAGACGGAATAAGGATTGTTGAAAATCTGATCACCATCATCCAGGCCAATAAGGAGTATCTGAGTGAAATTGACGGGAAAATCGGCGACGGCGATCATGGAATCAATATGAATAAGGGATTTACGCTCTGTGGGGCACGGCTTAAGGAAAAGGAATACACCATGTCGGAGGCTTTGCAGGTGCTAAGCTCCACCCTGATGGCGGATATCGGAGGCTCCATGGGTCCCCTGTACGGTGTGTTTTTTGAAGCGATGGCAGATGTCTCAGCCGGGAAAGAGGAAATTGATGCATCTATTTTCGGGGAAATGCTGCAGGCTGCCTTGGAAGAGGTGCAGGAGATCGGGAGTGCAAAGCGTGGAGATAAAACATTGCTGGATGCGCTGATTCCCGCAGTGGAAGCCTATTCCTTGGCTTTGGCCGGGGAAAAGGATTTTTACATGGCCTTGGAAGAGCTGAAGAAGGCGGCAAAAACAGGATGGATCTCGACGGAGGATATGGTCGCAAGGGTCGGAAGGGCGAGCAGGCTGGGAGAGCGCTCCAGAGGCGTGCTAGATGCCGGTGCTACCAGCTGTTATTTGATGCTGGATGGGATGGCATCAGCCATACAGCAGTTGATAAAGTAAAATAAACAGGCAGCTTTCGTGGGCAAGGTCAATGACCTTGCCCATATGTTGCAGTTGAGAGGTTATACTTTTTAAGAACACGGCGGCAAAAAAAAGAAACTTGTACATTTAATTGGTCTTCAATGGTCACGTGATAAGACGTAATAAGATTTTTTTATACGTAATAGTACGTGATGATGAGTTGACATACGTATTATTACATAATATAATAAAACCAATAGATATGGAAAGGATATCACAGAAGATGCCAATGACACCAAAGCAGATGATAAAGCTATTAAAAGAACATGGGTTTTATGAAGAGAGGCAGGACGGTTCACATAAATTTTTTAAGAACCCAGAAACTAACAGATGCACAACGGTTCCTTACCACAGTAAAGATTTATCAAAGGGATTAGAAAATAAAATCTTAAAGGATGCAGGGCTTAAATGACCTCTTATTCTTTAATAAGTCATTAGGTATTTTTATAGCACAGGAGGTAATTTGTATGAAAAAAATATTCTATCCGGCAATATTTCAAAGAGAAGATGGTGGAAGATATTTTGTGTTTTTTCCGGATATAGAGGGATGTAATACACAGGGCGAGGATATTAATGAAGCATATGAAATGGCATTTGATGCATT
>JARKQP010000969.1 GCA_029974875.1 Mobilitalea sp. | reverse complement strand
AACATGATCCAGTGCTTCATGATAAATATAATAGGATTTGATATACTATTTGGGAGGCTTTGATGTTTTCGGATAGCATGTGTACTTTACATGCTATTGTATTGCTTCTATATAATATGTGATAGATAGGCAATCAATAGGTCCGGTAACACGATAATAAGACAGCTGACAGATGGATGCAGAAGATAGATGCGGAGGAAGCTATGAGTAAGGTATATGTAATCGGAGGCGGTGCGGCCGGGATGCTGGCAGCAATCGCTGCCGCCAGGAATGGACATAAGGTCACGCTGCTGGAAAAAAATGAAAAACTGGGAAAAAAGCTCTTCATCACCGGAAAGGGCAGATGTAACCTTACAAATGCCTGTGATAAGGAGGAGTTTTTCAGGCAGGTCGTTACCAATCCGAAATTCCTGTACCGTGCCTATCATTCCTTCAGCAACTATGACGCAATGAATTTCTTTGAGGAGATCGGCCTGCCGGTCAAGACGGAGAGGGGCAACCGGGTCTTTCCGGAATCAGATAAATCCTCGGATGTGATTGCGGTGCTTAAGCGGGAGCTGGAAAGACAGGATGTGGAGCTTCGCTACAGAAGCGAGGTTTTGGAGCTTCTGGTCAGGGATGGGAGCTTTTATGGCCTGAGGTTAAAGAATTCCAAGGAGGAGCTTTTGGGAGATGCAGTGATTCTCTGTACCGGAGGACTTTCCTATCCCTCGACAGGCTCCACCGGGGATGGCTTCCGGTTTGCAAAAGAAATGGGACATACCGTGACCGAGATGTATCCTTCACTGGTTCCGGTCCATGTCAAGGAGGCCTATGTCAAGGAGCTGATGGGGCTGTCCTTAAAAAACATCGAAATTTCCATTACTGCCGGGAATAAGGTGGTATACAGGGACTTTGGCGAATTATTATTTACGCATTTTGGTGTCAGCGGCCCGGTCATCCTAAGTGCGAGCAGCTATGTCATCCCTCACCTGGCAAAAAGGGAAGCGCTGGAGCTTAGCATAGATTTGAAGCCTGCCCTGTCGATTGAACAATTGGACAACAGAATATTAAGGGATTTTGAAGAATCCAAGAACAAACAATTCAAGAATTCATTAGACCGGCTATTGCCAAATAAATTAATTGATGTTATCATTCGACTTAGTAATATTGATCCCGAAAAGAAAGTGAATTCCATTACAAAAGAGGAGCGCCTGCAGCTGGTTTGTCTTTTAAAGAATCTTAAGCTTCATATTACAAAGCTGAGCGACTACAACCAGGCGGTAATCACAAAGGGCGGGATCAATGTCAAGGAGGTCAATCCTTCCACGATGGAATCCAAGCTGGTACAGCAGGTTTATTTTGCGGGGGAGGTCCTGGACCTGGATGCCCTGACCGGCGGCTATAATTTACAGATAGCCTGGTCTACAGCCTATCTGGCAGGAAGCTCGGTTGAATGATACGGTCTATATTTCATGGATTTGACCATGCAATTTTTGGTCAGGTCCAGGTTATGATAATAGAAAAAGAACAAGATACCTAAGGTATGTTTTCTGACACACCCTGGTAGAAAGGCAGGAATTTGTAATGTCGTATTTTAACCTGGCGATTGACGGACCGGCAGGAGCCGGCAAGAGTACCATCGCCAAAAGAATTGCAAAGCAGCTGGGTTTTGTCTATGTGGATACAGGTGCGATGTATAGGGCAATGGCACTGTATTTCCTAAGGAACAAAATCGATGCCGCAGACAGCGGGGCTATTGAAAAGGCTTGTCAGAAGGTGGATGTCACGATTGAGTACAGGAATGGTGAACAGCTTGTCATTTTAAATGGGGAAAATGTAAACGGCCTCATCCGGACGGAAGAAGTCGGCAACATGGCAAGCACCTCCTCCGTGAACAAAGCAGTACGCATGAAGCTGGTAGAGCTTCAGCAGAGCCTCGCAAAAAAAGCAAATGTCGTAATGGACGGCCGGGACATAGGGACCTATGTACTACCGGATGCCGACCTTAAGATATATTTAACGGCCAGTACACAGGAACGGGCCAAAAGGCGCTGGCTGGAATTAAAGGAAAAAGGGCTCACCGCAGATCTGGAGGAAATTGAAAAGGACATCATCGACCGGGACAACCGGGATATGACCCGTGAATTTGCACCTCTGAGACAAGCTGGGGACGCCATTTATCTTGATTCCTCCGACCTGTCCATTGACGGGGTGGTTTCAAAAATAATTTCCTTATATGAAGGAGTGAATAAAAAATAATAAATAATGTGAAAATTACCACAGCAAAAAGCGCCGGCTTCTGCTTTGGAGTAAAACGGGCTGTTGACCTGGTCTATAAAGAGGTTGATGCCGGTGAACATGTATATACCTATGGTCCCATTATCCATAATGAGGAAGTGGTTGCAGATTTAAACAGTAAGGGTGTTATTGTAGTTGAAACACCGGAAGAATTAAAAGCATTGCCTGCGGGAACAATAATCATACGTTCCCATGGAGTTTCTGAGGAGATTCAGGAAAAGCTAGCTTCCTATGGTCATAAAATAATCGATGCCACTTGTCCTTATGTGAAGAAAATACATAGGGCTGTCAAAGACAAAAGCTCGGAAGGCCGGCATATCGTCATTATCGGCAGTGCCGCCCATCCTGAGGTTCAGGGAATTATTGGCTGGTGCAAGGACAATAGCTTTGCGGGAGGCAATCGGGATTATACCGTGATTGAAAATGAAGAGGAAGCCGGAAACCTAGATATTCCAATGGATAGGAAGCTGTGTATCGTGGCCCAGACGACATTTAATTACAAGAAATTTCAAGATTTAGTTGAAATTATAACAAAAAAGGGTTATGATATATTTGTTTTAAATACGATTTGCAATGCCACCGAGGAGAGACAAACAGAAAGCTATCAGCTGGCAAGAGAGTCTGATGCCATGGTTGTTATAGGTGGGAAAAGTAGCTCCAACACCAGGAAGCTATATGAAATATGCAAAAAGGAATGTGAAAATACTTACTATATACAGAAACTTGATGACCTGGATTTAAGTATGTTTAAATCTTATCGAAACGTAGGTATTACAGCAGGGGCATCGACCCCAAACAATATTATCAAGGAGGTTCATACCGCTATGTCAGAGAAGAGTTTTGAACAGTTATTAGAAGAAGAGAAGGTAGTGAAAATAAGCAACGGTGATGTTGTAGAAGGAATTGTCTTGGGTGTTAAGGAAGATGAGATCATCTTAAATATAGGCTACAAGTCCGAAGGTATCATTACAAGAAACGAATACACCAATACAGCCAACCTGGATTTAAGGACTGTTGTGAATGTGGGTGACACAATGACCGCTAAGATCCTTAAGGTAAATGACGGCGAAGGTCAGGTCGCATTAACCTATAAGAGATTAGCGGCAGAAAAGGGCAACAAGAGATTGGAAGAAGCCTTTGAAAACCATGAGGTACTGTCCGCTAAGGTTGCAGCTGTTTTAAATGGCGGCTTAAGCGTTATCATTGACGAGGCAAGGGTATTCATTCCTGCCAGCCTCATCTCAGATACCTATGAGAAGGATCTTGCAAAATATGCAGGTGAGAACATTGAATTCGTTATTACAGAATTCAATCCTAAGAAGAGAAGAATTATCGGTGACCGCAAGCAGCTGATCGTTGCTAAGAAGGAAGCCTTAAAGAAAGAACTATTTGACAAGATTAAGGTTGGAGATACCGTAGAAGGTACAGTGAAGAACATCACAGACTTCGGTGCCTTCATTGACCTTGGCGGGGCTGATGGCCTCCTCCACATCTCTGAGATGTCCTGGGGAAGGGTTGAGAATCCTAAGAAGGTATTCAAGGTTGGTGAGACTGTAAAGGCCTTTATCAAGGATATCCAGGGTGATAAGATTGCCCTCAGCTTAAAATTCGAAGGCGAGAATCCTTGGATCAGCGCCGAGACAAAGTATGCCGTTGGCAATGTAGTAGCAGGCCTTGTTGCCCGTATGACTGACTTCGGTGCATTTGTTGAGCTTGAGCCAGGCATTGATGCACTGCTGCATGTATCCCAGATCTCCAGGGAGCATGTTGAGAAGCCC
>JARKQP010000965.1 GCA_029974875.1 Mobilitalea sp. | reverse complement strand
TTTTTGGCAACATGAGCTTGATTAATTTCATACCTACTCTCTTAGTATTGCTTTTTGCTACGAAGCTGGCGAGCAAATATGGAACAAGGAAAATCTTTATCCAGTGGACGGTTATCAGTATCATATTAGCTGTTATGCTGGTGATATTCATGGCTGTCGGCGATCCCACGAAGATAGGTACTTCGGCTGTTGTGACTGTACTTTTCTGTATCCTGTTTGTCGGATTCAATGGCGCTAAGATGGCGGTATCAGCCTGTACCAGCGCTATGATACCGGATATCATTGATTATGAATTGTACAAAAGTGGCAATTTTATGCCTGGTGTTGTTTCTACCGTTTATTCCTTCATTGATGAGATGGTATCTTCATTGTCCGCCACTATTGTAGCGATTGCCATAGCCTATGTCGGCTATAAGGATGCACAGCCACAGCCCGGGGACCCTAACTCTCCGGCAATTTTCTGGATGACAATGTTCTTGTGGATGGGCTTGCCGGTCTTAGGATATATATGCTCCCTCATTGCGATGAAGTGGTATCCCCTGAACAGGGAAATGATGGTTGAAGTCCAGAAGAAGAACCGTGAACTGCGGGAAAGCAAAAAAACAGCCTAACTGACACTTCTCTTACCGAAGACGGCTACACCAGTACCATTGGCTGCTGTCTTCGGTTTTTATCAATGAGGAAGACGGTATAAGGTTCGTTTCAAAACCAGGTGTAGATTGGAAAAGGGGAGGATTTAAATGCTTAGCAAGGAAGTTTTATTAGAAGCATTTAGGCAGCTCACAGACTGCTGTTATCAGATTTGGAACTGGAAACTCGATACGGAATGGAATGTGGTTGAGAGCGATTGCCCAAAGGAAGCGTGGTATAAGGAGCTCTTTTTTGCAGATGGACGCGATGAGGCCGTCATGGAGCAGATGGGTAAAAGCCCGATGCCGGTTGTCAGCACTGTGTCAGGAATATTTTCTTGGATCATTGCTTTTGAAAGGACAGGGGATACAATTTCAGGGATCCATATAAAAGGACCATTTTTTAATGGATTCAATGACCAGAAAAGCTATCCTGATATTGTAAAGCCCCTCAGCTTGACGCAGGCGGAGGAGACTGCAATGGCCTCTTCCTTACGCACCTTGCCGATGCTGACCTCCTCCAGCATTATGCAATTAGCAGTTATGCTCCATTACTCCCTGAACAATGAAAAAATATTGATATCTGATATAGGGATATATAATTCAGAGACATACAATAAGAGAGATCCGGAAAAGGTATTATTCGATCAATTCCATGGATTAGGAAGGTACTGGGATATTGAGGAAGAGATCCTCCATAAAGTACGCAGTGGGGAGCTGGATTACGGCGAGGTGATCGGACGTGCTACAGTGCTTATGAGCGGAATTTATGAAAACGATAAAAAGAGCATAGAGTTCTACAAGCAAAATATCCATAACCTCCTAACATTGGTATCCCGTGCAGCAACCCAGGGCGGGCTGTCACGCAAGACATCAATGTCAATCTGTGCGGATTACAGAAGAAAGCTGAATAAATGTCCTTCGATGAGTGCCATGGTCGCATTAAGTAATGAGGCGCTGGAGGATTTTACGCTGCGTGTCCACACAATGAAGAGAAGTATGGCCTGTTCGAGCCAGATCAGGATATGCTGCGAATATATAGACTCCCACCCGGAAGATAAGCTTACCCTGGAGCTGTTAGCTAAAAAGGCCGGCTATACGGAGCACCACCTTTCGAGAAAGTTTGGGCAGGAAATGAATTGCTCCATTACAGATTATATAAACAAATCAAAGATAGAAAGGGCTAAGTTTATGCTGCTTAACACCAACTTAAGCGTCCAGGGCATCAGCGAGAAGCTGGGATTCGATTCCCGGAGCTATTTTACTTACACCTTCCGGAGGTTTACAGGGGAGACCCCAAGTGATTATAGAAAAGAGAACCAGCTAATATAAATAACAACGACAGACAGCTTTTACAGTTATACTGACAGTTTAGGAGGTTTTAATGGAGTTAAAAGACAAGAACGGGTATTGGTGGATGGATAGGCCTTGGAGGTTGATCCAGCCAAACACACGTGAGATAGACATGAGGGATATCAATGAGGGGCAATTTGTCTCCGATTTGTTGGAATTTAAGGCAAATGTGGTAATGCTAAGCACTTCGGGTATCGTAGCAAATTATCCGACAAAATTGCCTTACCATTTTCAGAATCCCTATTCGACGGGGGATTCTTTAAAGAAAATTATTGAATTATGCCATGCCGCTGATATTAAGGTAATTGCGCGTATGGATTTCTCAAAGGTACGCAGGGAGATTTATGAGAGAAATCCAGACTGGGCATTGACTACCAGCAAGGGGGAAATCATTGATTATAATGGTGATATACATGTGTGTTTCAATAGTACCTATCAACAGGAGCTTTCCCTGGAAATCATGAAGGAGACCATAGAAAGCCTGAATGTAGACGGCATCTACCTGAACATGGATGGCTATAACAATAATTATACCTACTCCGGTAAAGCATATGGCAACTGCCATTGTAAAAATTGCAGGGACCGTTATTTTAAAATGTATGGCGAGGAGATTCCTGAAGTGGCATTTATGGGGCCATCACCTAAGAATTATCAGGAGTTTAAAAGGGTGACGGTGAAGCAGCACAAAGAAAAGATGCATCATTACCTGATGTCAATCAAGCAGGATCTATGTATTGCGAATAACTTTGAATTTCACAATGGGTTTATTCGCAATGAAGCAGGCACAATTATGGGAAGGACACTTGGACCTTACCTTGCTTCTAAAAATACAAAGGCGGCCAGGACAGTATATCCGGATATGGTTTCCAGCACTACATCCGTTGACTTTATGGATATCGCATACCGGCATACAGCAGTTTCCCCCTTCTTACAGGAAAGAAGGCTGCTCCAGAGCTTGTCTAACGGCGGAGGGCTTGATTACTACCTAATAGGAAAATTGGACAATCATGAGGATAAATCAGGCTTTGAAAGGATTAAATCCGTCTATCATTATCATGCCAAAAATGAAGCGGATTATATCAATGTGGAGAGCATAGCTGACGTCGCACTGTTCCAAAGCGAAGATAAGCTTTTTTCCTATCTTGTTGGAAATGATTTCATGGGATGGTTCCGTTTTTTAACGGAAAACCATTATCTTTTTGATGTACTCTCAACAAAAACTACCACCGCTGAAGCCTTACGTAAATATAAAGTATTGATATTACCTGAAAATATAGCCATCGGATGTGATCTGGCCGGTCAGCTTGACGCATTTGTAAGTGAGGGCGGTACCCTTATTTCATCCTTTCAAAGTGCATTTGGAATAGAAAATGGACAATTTAGCACGGTGCCCATGTTAAAGAGCCTTGGAATTGTTAAAGCAAAAAAGATGATGGAAAATATGAAGGCATCATACTTAAAGATAGAGTCTAAAGAGACCTTTCCCAGGAGCTCAAAAACAGATTTAATCTATATGAAGGATAATTATATGGTAGCCGAGTATGAAGAAACAGCAAGGAAATATATGAGGCTAATACCGCCATTCATGTTTGGACCGCCGGAGCGTTGCTATTATACCGTGGTTACGGAAGAGCCGGGCTTCACGGTTAACCCATATGGAAAAGGGAGGGGTGTATACATACCCTGGTGTCCGGGTGAGATTTTCTGTGAGGACGGGCATAATAACACGATTGATTTTATTGGCGATTTACTTGATGCTGTTCTTGGGATAAAAGCCGTAGGAGGCAACCTGTCCAGGATGGTGGAGATAACCTTGTTAAAGAAAAAAGATGAAGCTTCCATGGTGCTGCACCTGATCAATGGATCTGGTTTCTACGGGAATACCTATTATGAGCCCGTGACTATGGAAGGGATACAAGTTACCCTGCCAGTCAGGGTCGTACCAAGGGCGGTTAAGAGCTTGGTGAAGGAAATAGAATACGATTTTATACATAAGGATGACAGCCTGCTGATCAACGTAGGTAAACTAGAAACCTTTGATGCAATAAAAATTTCATACGAAAACCTTTAATAGAATTTAGAGTCACTAGGAGTCCCTCTTGTATTTACTTTTTATAAACTAAGAAGATTTTGAGGTGATGGGATGCTGTATATAAAACAGATTATGATGATTTTTGCGATAGCCTTCTTATGTGAAGGAATTAAGTTTTTAATTCCCTTACCGATACCAGCGAGCATCTATGGAATGCTGATCTTATTTCTCCTGCTCCAAACTAAAATCATAAAATTGGATCAAATAAAAAAGACGGGATCCTTTCTTATTGATGTTATGCCGATTATGTTCATCCCAGCAGCGAAAGCGATGGAAATGGGAGAAACGGAAGGTGCCATGAGCAGTTTGGCGATTGTAATATCAGGAGTAACCACAGTAGGTGTAGCTATATTATTTTCGTATATTTATTAAAAGATAAAAATATTGTAATGGAGGTTGGAATGGAATATCCGGATATTAACAGATTTTTAAAGCAGAACGACTATTTAATCTGTATTGATTCCGATGGCACTGCAATGGATGCAATGAATGTAAAACACAAGAAATGTTTTGGGCCATGCTTTGTGACAGAATGGGAATTAGAAAAATACAGTGAAGATGTCCTGGATTTATGGAACCATATCAATTTATACAGCTCAACACGGGGGATCAACAGGTTCCTTGGGCTTGTAGAGATATTGGGCAGGCTAGAAGGTACATATCATGAAATTGGGGATTTTGATGCTTTAAAGGAATGGGTGCAAAATGCGCCGGAGCTTTCGAACCGCTGCCTGAAGGAGGAAATCCAGAGGAAGGATGATATAAGCCTAAAGAAGGCATTGCAATGGTCGGAAGCTGTGAACCGTGAGATCACAAAGCTGACTTCAGAGGACAATAAGCCTTTTGAAGGCGTAAAGGAATGCCTGGCATATGCTTACGGCAAGCTGGACATCGCAGTCATATCGAGTGCCAATATGGGGGCCATCGTCGAGGAATGGAGCCATTACGATATGTTGAAATACCTCGGTGTTATGACGGCTCAGGAGATCGGTACGAAGGAAGAATGCATTCGCCAAATGATGCAGAAGGGATATGACAGGGTACATGTCCTCATGGTCGGTGACGCTTTCCCGGATGTGGATGCGGCAAAGGCAAACGGGGTTTATTTTTACCCGATCCTGGCAGACCAGGAAAAGGAATGCTGGGCGCAGCTGCAGGAGGTTTACCTGGGGGAATTCCTGGCAGGGAACTTCCATAAGCACCAGGAGGAGCTTTTACAGGGATTTTATAATATTTTTCAATAAGGAGGAAATTAGTAACATGGTGGATTTAAAGAAAAAACCGTATTGCCTTGATGAGGGGCAAATAAAATGGGTGGAGGATACCATCGCTTCAATGACACTGGACGAAAAGCTTGGCCAGCTATTTGTCCACTTATCCTCAGCATACGATAATGAGGAAGCTGTCAAGGAGGATGTTGAGAGCACTAAATTAGGAGGGATCCGTTTTAATCCTAATAAAAAGGAAGTTATGTGGGAAATGAACCGGCTCTTTCATAAGCATAGCAAGATTCCCGTATTGTCTGCGGTTAACGTGGAGTCCGGTGGTAATGGAGCAACCAGCGACGGAACCTGCGTAGGCCAGCAGATCAAGGTAGCTTCTACCGGTGATCCTAATTTGGCCTATAAAATGGGACAAATATGCGGAAAGGAAACAAAGGCGGTGGGCTGTAACTGGGCATTTACCCCCATCGTAGATATCCTATATAATTGGCATAATCCGGTAATCTCCACCCGTGCCTTTGGCAATGACCCTGATTTGGTATTGGAGTACTCCAAGCAGTATTTCAGGGGTATTTCTGAGAGCGGCATTCCCTGTGCAATGAAGCATTTCCCAGGGGATGGCCTCGATGAAAGGGATCAGCATCTTGCCAGCAGCATCAATTCCTTTTCCTGTGAGGAATGGGATGCAACCTATGGCAAGGTTTATCAGGGGCTGATCGATGAAGGTGTCCAATCAGTCATGATAGGGCATATCATGCTGCCTTCCTACCAAAAGCATTTTAATCCGGATGCTAAGGATGAGGATATGCTACCGGCTACGATCTGTAAGGAAATCACCACAGATCTCTTGCGCGGGAAGCTGGGCTTTAACGGGTTAGTGGTTACGGACGCCAGCCACATGGTTGGGCTTTCGGGAAGATCTACCCGTCGGGAGATCGTTCCGGGGGCTATTATGGCCGGCTGTGACATGTTCCTGTTCTTCAATGATATTGAAGAGGATCTGCAATTTATGAAGGAGGCATACCAGGAAGGAAGGCTTACGGAGGAGCGGCTGATGGATGCCCTTCACCGGATCCTTGGCTTCAAGGCGATGATTGGCCTCGATAAATACTCTGAGGAAAGCTACCCTTCCAAGGAAGGCTTATCCATCGTAGGCTGTGAAGAGCATAAGAAGGTTCAGGTAGAGGTGTCGGATAAGGCGATTACCCTTGCAAAGCAGGTAGGAGAGAACATCTTTCCTGTAATCCCTGAAAAATACAAGAGAATCCTCTATGTCCCGGTAGGCCCGGAGGGAGCTGCAATCCTTGCTCAGGCAGGAATGGGGGCGGATGGCTCTAAGCTAAAGAATAACATTCTTTCCAGGCTGCAGGAAAAAGGCTTTGAAGTAGATGTATACGTTGATCCCGTTGCCAAGATGATAGAAATGATGAGCAAGCTGGCGCCGGAGGAACGGGCGGAATTCATGAAAAAGGCTAAGAGCGGGAAGGGTGCCTATGGCAATAAGCAAAGCATTGCTGCGTTGACGGAGAATTATGATCTGGTGCTTCTGGTGGCAAATGTCAGCGCTACGATGAGGACGACACAGCGTATCGAATGGGCAATTTCAAAAGGTGGCTGGGATAATCCCTGGTATGTGAATGAAATCCCCACTATATTCGCTTCCTTTAACAGCCCCTTCCACCTTGCGGACGTACCCCAGATTAAGAATTACATCAATTGCTATGATGCAGTAGACTCCAGTGTGGATGCATTCATCAGCAAGATTATGGGAAAGAGCGAATTTAAGGGCAAATCGACTGTGGATGTGTTCTGTGGTTTCACGGATACAAGATTTTAAATGATGTAAGAGGCTGTTGTAAAATCAATGACATGATGCCGGGGTCAAAAGCTCTATCAAATAGTACCTGTCGAGTAACTACAGAAGGCGGACAAGTATTTATGGTCGAAAGGTCAGAATAATATATAAGAATTATATTAGTGTAAAATAGCATACCGATTCCCAGATGAAAGTATTTATTATTCATTTGGGAATCGGTATGCTTATTTTGAGCCAGTAAAAGCTGCGGAGGAAGCGGATACTGCCATTGTTATACCAGTTTCTGCTTTGAAATCAATAATATCATAAAAGATGCTACAGCCTTTTCTTACTTTGTCATTTTGATATTTGCCTATCTACAGCTAATAGAAACCGAACCGGATTCAAGCCCCTCTGCCTGAACGGACAGCGTCACTGTCCCAGGCTCCATACCGGAGCGGAGGATGGCAAGTAATCTGCCCTGGTAGGAGGTGAATTCACCCCTGGTATAGTTCTCCGTAGTCTTTGGCTTACCGGTTCCAAAGGCAGCCAGGGTTCCTGCACCCTCCGCCCTTGCAGTAGCCTTAACCTCGGCGGTAGGAACCAGGTTGCCCTCGCTGTCGACAATTTCAACTGCCACATAACACAAGGACTGGCCTCCTGCGATCAATTCCTCGCTCTCTGGGACAAGGCGGATGGCAGCAGCCTTGCCGGTAGTTTTTAATACGTCGGAGGAAATCCGTTGGCCGCCTGTATAGCTGACTGCCTCCAGGGTTCCCGGCTCATAGGTGATGTCAAAGGTGGCCTTAAAGCTGTTAGGCTTTCCGGCGGGCTGCCTGCCAAGGCTGTGCCCATTTAAGAAAAGCTCCACCTCCTCAGCGGCGGAATAGACATCGATCTGCACCGGGCGTCCTTCGTAGCCGAACCAGCTCCAGGAGTTGGCGCATTCCGGCCATCCCCATCTGCCCAGGATTTCACGTTTTCCGCGGTTAGCCGGGTTGTGTGAGGCGATATAGGTCTGCCCGGAACCCCATACGATCTTCCGGTATGCCAGCTGGGGGCGGGGGAAGCCGCACAGGTCGAAATCCGCATCGAAGGACAATCTCCAAGGGTATTCAGACCTAAAAGAGGACATAGGACCAAGCGGTTCCTCCGAATCCATATATTCTGCCTTTCCAAGTCCGGCTTCACCCAGGTAATCAAAGCTGGTCCAGGTGAAATCTCCGATGACATGGGGATTTTTCTCCACGCTGTCCCAGTACGCTGCTGTGTCCAGGGGCTTACTTTCTGTACCGCAGATAACCCGGTTGGGATAAGCAATGGCATCCCCTTCATAGCGGTGGGCCAGATAGTTATAGCCTGCCACATCAACAGGAGCCAGGAAGGCCTCCGTGTAGCCGCTCCAGATTTCCATGCTGTACGCTGTATCGAGGTTAATCAGGGTACCGTGCTTCTGGTATTCCTTCATCATCTCTTCGGCGCATTTAGTGATATCTTCATCCTCCAGGCCGTTAAAAAAGCTGCATACAGAATTAATCAGAGGCCGTGTCGGGTCAAGCTGCCTGGCCTTGGAAGCCAGCTTGGCAGCCCATTCATATCCATTTGACAAGCCTCCCCGTTCGGTGATTTCATTGCCCGTCGACCACATGATGATGCAGGGATGGTTGCGGTCACGGAGCATGAAGGCCTCCATATCGGCTTCCCAATCCTGCTCGAAATAAAGGCTGTAATCGCCGGCGTTCTTTCCCATAGTCCAGACATCAAAGGCTTCATCGATTACCAGGAGCCCCAGCCGGTCACAGGCCTCCAGCATATCCCGGGAGGGAGGGTTGTGTGCGCTTCGGATGGCATTGTAGCCGTTATCCTTGTGCAGCTTCATTTTGCGGTATTCGCTGTCCTTGAAGGAGGCAGCCCCCAGGATGCCCTGGTCGTGGTGGACACAGCCGCCCTTTAGCTTTAAGGTACGTCCGTTTAAGCGGAAGCCGTTTTTGGTATCTACAGAGATGGTGCGGATGCCAAAGGGGCTGGATGCGCAGTCAAGGGTTTCCTCCTGATCCACAAGCTGGGCAGCGACCTGATAGAGGCTCGAGGAGTCGATATCCCAAAGCTCCGCCTTTTCTACAGCAACCATGACCTGAGCCACGGATTTTTCCCCAGCCGGCATGTGGACTGCAATCTTGCCTTCTCCTGCAACTGAGCCATCTGAGTCCTTTGTGATGCTTATATTGATCTGCAGATTACGGTCCTTAGAGCTATGGTTTTCTACGGTAGTCTCTACGATGACAAAGGCGGTGCCGTCAATGATATGTGAGGTGTGGGCATAGATTCCCCAGGGAGCGATGTGGAGCTTTGGGGCAACGAGGAGGTCTACATGGCGGTAGATGCCCGCGCCGGTGTACCAGCGTGCATTTGGCTGGTTAGCGTTGTTCACGGTTACGGTGATACGGTTTTGCTTCCCATATTTCACATAGGGGGTAAGATCCGCATGGAAGGGGGTATAGCCGTAGTGGTGCTTTGTGACCAGGTGCCCATTGATTCCGACGCTGGTATTCATAAATGCTCCGTCAAATTCCAGCAGGATGCGCCTGCCCTCATATTCTGCCGGGATATGGACAGTCTTGGTATAGGTTCCGATCCCTCCGCCGTAATAACCGGTCCCGGAGCCGCCGGGCGCCTCGGCAAAGGTATCCGTTCCGATTAAGAAATCGTGGGGCAGGTCCACGGGTCTGCCGGGCTTCTCATACATTGCTGCAGCTACGATCCCGGACGGCTGTCCTTCGGAAAATAGCCAGGAATGGTCAATGCTTTCTCTTTGCATAATCAACTCTCCTTTAATTGTTATATTGGTTGGAATACTTGCTCTATTGGTGTACAAGCTTCTTGCATATCCCTATTGTAAGTGTACGGAGTAAAAAAAGTAATTCAAAATATTGTGGAGTATGATATAATATATTGCGATATGAACTGGAAACTGGGATCTGGGCTTTATTTGGATAAATGGAGAGGAAAGGGCGGTGGTTAGGAGATGAAAAATGATGCAGCAGATGGAAAGAATACTGAAATGCCTGAAAATATCGAAGTAGGACAAAAAGATAAAACCGGCAAGCCTGTGAAAAAATATAAAAAGGAATCCTACTATACGCCGGAGGATATACTGGAGAAGGAATCCAAGGATATAATTTTAGCTAATTTTCTGCTGTCTTGGGCGGGCTGTTACATCAAGGCCAGGGGTCATGCGGTATATAACCGGACATTGAAGGATTATGTGCTGATTTATTGTATAGAGGGCCGGGGCTGGCTGGAGCTGTGCGGCAAACGGCATGAGATCTGTAGCGGGGATATTTTTGTATGCCCTCCAGGGATAGCCCATTCCTATGGGTCAGATGAGAAAGAGCCCTGGACAAAATATTGGGTACATTTCAGGGGCATATACGGGAAGGAATATATAGGGCGGATGGGCATATCGGAGGCCTCCCCGGTACTGCATTTGGGGGAGAATATGAGGCTGGTCTCCATGTTCCAGGAGATACTTAAGGTTCTTAAGATGGGGTATACCAACAGTAACCTGGTGCTCGCAACGGCTTATTTGACAACTCTCCTTGGCTATATCAGCCACCAGCGGATCAATAACGAGCGGATTAAAACGAACGGGATGAACATTGATAAGGTGATCCGTTATATGCTGGATAATTTGGGCGGGAATCTGGACTTGGATCAACTGGCGGAGTATTCAAATGTATCAAAATATCATTTTACAAAGCTGTTCAAGGAGAAGACGGGCTACACCCCGGTGGATTACTATATCCGCTTAAAGATGCAGAAGGCCTGCGAGCTGTTGGAGTTGTCAAACACAAAAGTAATTGATATCAGTACGGTATTAGGGTATGCCAGCCCATATTATTTTTCACTGACCTTTAAAAGGATTATTGGGCAGTCGCCGCAGCATTATAGGAAGTTGCATCTAAAGCAAGAGGAGTTAACTGTCTGAGGTGTTATGTCCTACGGCCTGTACGGTATCCGGTATGGTTATAATTATGGTAGTTCCCTGGTTCTTAGCACTTTGTATATCAAGCGTATAATTACCGTCATACAGATAATTTAGACGTTGCTTTATATTATCGATACCAATATGTGGCTTCTTGTCTGTATAGATATTGTAAGAGTTATTAAGCAATTCATTAATCCTATCTTGTGACATTCCAATCCCGTTATCGCTGACTTCAATTATAATTTCGTTATCAATAGAATAAATTAGAATTCCCACACTTGCTTCTGATATGGAGCTGTCATCCGGAAAACCATGAAAATAAGCATTCTCTACTAAAGGCTGCAGGATATTTTTTGGAATCAGCTTGTTTTCCAAGGAGTCGTCAATATGAAAATTAACCGCGATATTGTGCTTGTAACGATAGGAGGCAATTAGGCAGTATTGAAGCATGGTATCAATTTCAGTTTTTATGGTATCAAAAATATTGAGCTTTGAGTTTAAACGCTCACGAAGTATCCGGATCAATGCGGAATTAATTTCAACAACAGTGTCTGTATTTCCTTCTCTGGCCAATATATTGATGATGTTCATTGTATTATAAATAAAATGCGGATCAATTTGGGTTGCCAGCAGCTTGTAATTGACTACGGAATTTTCATGTTCCTTTCTCTTTATTTTTTCAATCTGCCTATTAATTTCTAACACCATTTGATTGAATGAATTACTGACAACAGCAATCTCATCCTCTGTATGGATATCTGAATAAATATCATTTCCAACCTTATAATTGGACATTGCATCGGATAGCTTTTTTAAAGGTGTAAGCTGCCTTTGTATCATCGGGGCAAGAAAAAGTATATAAAGGACTGGAGAAAGCAAGTAGAGCAAGGTTATGATGCCTATAATAAATGATGCGGAAGCGAACAGCTGATGGTAAGGCGAATATGCGATCAGCGTGCAATTTGTGGAAGGTATCGTCTGGTAAAAAAACAGCCCACCGCCCCTATGAATAATTCCTGAGGTGGTTTCCGCCTTGCTTAATTCTTCGAAACAAGGGTTATAATCCACATTTTCCGATGATTGGTATAAAATATTCTGATAGCGGTTTATAATTACAAAGGATTTAAAGGTAGTATCGGCGAGCTCAATGCAATGCTCCATAATAGGTGTAGCGTTATAGAACACCGTGGCGGTTAGGGGGACATGTGATATCTTAATGTTTTTGGAGTAAGCAAAACATTCATAAGTCATATATTCTGAATGTAATTCGTTGCGGATCACGGGAGAAAAATAAGAGCTGTAATCATGTGACAGCAGTTCTTCATATCTGGCAAAAGAATGAAGATATTGCTGTTTATCGATATAGGAATAGGCCAAGGAAGTAAAAAAAGTTTTATTCCGGTCCTCGATACATATGGCAAGGGTATTGCTGTTGATGGATGCTATCGTACTTAGGCAGAGATTGATCTTTTCCCTGTTTGCCGGATTTGGATCCGAGTAATAGGAAGACAGGTATGCATCAAGATTCACATCCAGATACAGGCTGTTCAGGCTGTCCACCATAGCATTTTGCATAATGTGATATTCATCGGTAATCACAGACAGGTTGTATTTTGATTTATCGACAGCGCTGCGGTACAATGTAGGTAAGAGGATAATAAGCAGCATAAAAAGTATGAAGAAGTATATCGAAAAATATATGATGGACATATTTTTTGATATTCTTCTTGCTATTTTTGATTTTACAAAAAGGATTGGAAGTCTCATAAGGCCACACCCGCTTTAAATGTTAATGGTGAATTTTGCGATAATCGATAGGTCTTTTACCGGTCCGTTGATAAAATATCTGGCTGAAATACTGGGAGGATTTATAGCCGCATTTATCGGATATTTCATAGATCTTCATTGTAGTGTTGCTTAAAAAATATATGGCATTCCTGATTCTCATATCTGTTAGATATTCATTGATTGTTTTTCCGGTATCCTGTTTAAATAAAACACCGAGACGTCCAGGGCTTAAACTAGCCTGTGCAGAGATATCTTCTGCAGAAAGGGCATAGTTGGAATAGTTCTGCTGCATATAATGAATTGCGGTTTCGACCGGAAGGCAATATTCCCGGGTCTGATTATCAGATAATTGATTGATGCATTGCTCATAGTGATTAAACACCCATTTCAGTAAAAATTCTAAGGAAGGAATAAGATACTGCTCATCAAAATGCTGGGTATTATGACTTATGATTTCCATATGGGTACAAAAATTTTGAAAGAATTTCAATATAGCCTGATAATTTCGAAGCTTGTAACAACGGGTCAGATATTCTTTTATCCGGAATATATCGGAATCTAAATGTTCCCTCTCCACCGACAGCTTTTGAAACGGAAAATCATCCATTGCATTTTCCATTATTTCGTTTTCCAGCTCATGGAAGGAAAGCGCGGGAGCTATGTGGAATGATGCATGAAAATCTATCAAATAATTCACTCTATTATAAAAATGATGTAAATCAATAGGAGTAATCAGGGCATTAGAATAAAAGAGCATGCATTTGTGTGGAAATCTTCTGTTTAGATACAGAAGAATTTTTTTTCTTAAAGAGTTGATGATAAAGGTTTCGTTTGTATGGTCACTCTCAACGGAAATACCAACAACCGTAAAGTGCCTATGGGGAAACATAATAGGCGCGGTGGAGAGCTCCTCCATAGACCGCAAAGCGGAGTAGATGGATTTTGAGGCGTCGTTGTAATTGCTTAAGGCAGTTTGAATATGACGGTAGAATCCGATCTGCTGCATAATGATAAAAAAATGATACCGTTTATTTAAGTATCGGGATAGGAGAGGATAATTTATTTCAGTATCATATTCGGTATAACGTGGATTATTATCTAAAAAATTAGAAAATTCCTGGTTTAATGCGGTGGAAAGTATCCGGTTTTGGGAGGTGCAGCTTTGATGTAAGGAGGATAGCTTTGCCGTAAAAGAAGCAGCAGTAACCTCTGTTTTTAAGATGTAATCGGTTACACCCTTTGCAATAGCCTTTTTGGCATATTCGAATTCGTCATAGGAGGATATAATTAATATCTTGGTTTCTGGAAATTCTTCACGTACCTGTTCAATCAATTCAAGGCCATTCATGATGGGCATAATGATGTCAGTGATTAGGATCTGCGGGCGGTATTTCCGAAGATATTGTAAAGCGGCTTTACCGTTGGCAGCAGTTGCGATCACCTTAAATCCCAGGTTGTCCCAATTAACCAGCTTTTTCAGGTTTTTCAACATAAGGTGGTCATCATCAGCAATTACCACAGACAACTTTGTCATATCCTACCTCCCAATGCTGTATTAAGATTAAACAAAAAGCTATTATTCCAAAAGAATAGGAACCTGATCCAATAAAATTAATACAACAGATGATTCAATATGAACTCATTCTATCATATAAAAAGCAAAATTCAATAGAGAAGTGGTATAGCAAACAAAACAGTCGAAAACATAACAAAATAGTCAAATCCTTATGTTTAAAAAAGGGAGGATGCTTGCTAGAATACAGATATCAAAGCAAAAGAAGTGTGCACACGTGCTTTGTAATATTACTAGGGAAAGGAAAAAATGCAATGGGTCAGCAAAAAAATCTGCTTGAGGCGAAAGGCATTTTTAAAAGCTTTGGCATAACAAAGGCTCTTAAGGGAGTGAAGCTGGAACTTAGAAGTGGAGAGATTCTTGGACTTATCGGAGAGAATGGTTCCGGAAAATCTACCTTAACTTCCATTATTGCAGGTATCCAAGAGGCTGATGATGGAGCAATCTATTTGGAAGGACAGCCTTATGCACCGAAAAGCAGCGTAGAAGCGAACCAATCTGGAATCTGCATGATTTTACAGGAAAAAAGCACCTTTGACCATCTTTCTGTAGCAAATAACATTTTTATTGGTGGTGAAAAGCGCTTCCGTAAAGCTGGGATATTAGATGGAACCAGAATGAGAAAAGAGGCGGTAAAAGCTTTACAGGAAATTGGTGCGGATCATATATCATCCTCAGCGATGTGCGGTAAGCTTAGCTTTGAAGATGGTAAGCTTGTCGAGTTGGCACGTGCGATCAGGGAAAAGCCTAAAATTCTTATTGTAGATGAAACAACAACTGCCTTGAGCCGAACGGGGAGGGATATTCTCTATCATATCATGACTAAAATGAAGGACGAGGGAAACAGTGTTATTTTTATTTCCCATGACATTGATGAAATGATGGATAAGTGTGACCGGCTTACTGTGCTTAGAGATGGTAACTACATAGATACCTTGGAAAAGCAGGAGTTTTCACCGCAGGTGATCAGAAAGCTGATGGTTGGGCGTGAAGTGTCGGACCATTATTACCGGGCTGATATGGAATCTTGTAAAAACAAAGAGATTGTTCTTCAGATAAAAAGCGCAACTGCCGGTAAGCTGGACAATGTCAGCTTTGTACTTCACAAAGGTGAAATCCTTGGTATCGGAGGTCTTGCTGACTGTGGCATGCATGACATCGGAAGAATAGCATTTGGACTTTTGCCCTTGACGGTTGGTGAGGTACAGGATGCTATGGGACATAAAATTGATACACCGGCCAAAGCAATGAATAAAAAGATTGGATACATTGCTAAGAACCGGGATCAGGAAGCACTTATGACAAGTGCCCCCATACTGGATAATATTTGTATTGCATCCTATGACAAGCTGGAAAAGAACGGATGTATTCTTCCGGGTGATGAGAGGAAGTTTGTAGACTACTGGGCTGACCAGCTGGAGATAAAAATGCAGGATAGCAAACAGTATGTTATGGAATTGTCGGGCGGAAACAAGCAAAAGGTGGCATTGGCAAAATGGCTGGGATTCGGGGCAGATGTTCTTATTCTGGATTGTCCGACAAGAGGGATCGATATCGGTGTAAAGGCTAATATCTATAAGTTAATGGTAAAATTAAAGAATGAAGGTAAGAGCATTATCTTGATATCAGAGGAGCTGCCTGAGGTGATTGGTATGAGTGACCGTGTTCTTATCCTGAAAAACGGTAAAATCAGTGGTGAGTTTATGCGTGAGGAAAATCCCACGGAATCAGTACTGATTGAATATATGGTATAGGGGGGATTTGTTGTGAAAAAGATAAATATCAAAACAATTTTCCCGTATCTAGGCCTTGTGGGAGTAATTGTCTTCTTCCAAATATATAGTGGCGGCAGGGTACTTAACTTAACGAATTTCAAGGCAATCGTAAGTGAATGCTTCTTCATTATTATTGGAGTGACCGGTTACATCTTTATTATGGCCCAGGGAAACTTGGACTTTTCGATAGGTTCCATTATGGGGCTTTGCTGTGCTACGGCTGCGGTCGGAGCAGGGATACATCCGCTCCTTGCCATACCATTTGCCATTATACCGGGAATGCTGGCAGGCCTTATCAATGGGTTTGTCCATGTTAAGCTGAAGATAGGCTCATTGATCGGAACCTTGTCCGTGCAGTTCATTATCAATGGAATTTTAATATTGGCTTTGGCGGGAGGCAGTCTGACAGCCCCGTTTTCCATGCTGAAATGGAATACGTTAACGGTAAGGTTTTCTGTGATATTGATTGTAATATTAGCGGGCTTTTATGTATTCCGGTATACGGCATATGGGAAAAGCTGCCGGGCAATAGGCTCCTGTGAGGAAGCGGCGAAGCAGTCAGGTGTTAAGGTGGGCAAATTAAAAACAGCAGCATTTATAACTGCAGGAGCCTTGTCGGGTATGTTGGGGTTTTTTAGCCTGATCAGGACAGGTACATCAACCGTATTAACGGGACATGAGTTGTTTATGAATGTTCTGTGTGCGGCACTGCTTGGTGGAATACCTCTTTCCGGAGGCTATGGAACCAAATTTAGTTCAGTTATCGTAGGAAGTCTGACCATGGCGTTTTTAACCAACGGTATGGTGCTGATGGGACTTAGTACATATGATAAGCAGCTCATCAAGGGCATTGTATTCTTAATTACAATTGCAATATCCTTTGATAGGAAGAATCTTGTTGTTATTAAGTAAAGCAAAGGAAATAAATTATCTATTGTCACTATTAAGGAGGGAAAATATGAATAAAAAATTATTATCAATCATTATGGTAATTGCATTATTGATCGTGGGAACAGCAGGCTGTACCCAAAAGAAAACCGGTACAACGGATCAAACGGCACCGGCAGATACATCTACGGGGACGGATAATACGGATTCAGGCAGTGATGGGAATGGAGGCTCCGTTGCCGGGACAAAGCCCTTTAAGATTGCCGTAGGTTTGACTGACAGCGGAGCGACCATGTTTAGTCTTATGAGTAATAATATTAAAGCCTTTGCTGGAGCAGCAGGCGGAGAAGTTGTTTTTCAAGGCGGTGTAGCAGCGTCAGCAGATGCTACCATTGCTTTTGTTGAGAATCAGATTGCGGCAGGTGTTGACGGAATTATCATTGGGCCGCCTTCAGACTCAGTATTACCTACAGTTGCAGCGCTCTGCGATGAAGCGGGAGTATATTGGAGTATCTGCTTTAGAAATATCTTAGATGAAGAAGTAAAACAAATCGTGGAGTCTTCAAAATATTATGTTGGAAAATGCTTTGAGGATGAAGTAACAACAGGTTACCGGGTAATGTCGAACCTGAATGCTTTGGGGGCAAAAAAGATTGCCGTTATATCATTGGCAAAGGGCAATACAACAACTGACTTAAGGGAAGAGGGAGCGGAAAAAGCTTGTGAAGAATTCGGAATGGAGATCGTTGCGGAATCAAGGGATATCGCTCAGGCATCTGATGCAACGGCAGCAACAGAGAGCTTCCTTACAGCGTATAGTGATCTGGATGCAGTCTTCATTGTTGGAGCTACGGGTGCGGGCGTTCACGAAGCAGTTGCAAAAGCGATTGAGGATGCCGGACGTACAGAAGCTGTGAAGCTGGCTACCATCGATTTCCCGGATTCCATGAGTGAATTATTTGAAAAAGGTATTCTGGTTACCTGTTCAGGACTACCGAGCTGGGGATATGATCCGTTTATAAGCTTTACACTTTTGGCTAATACCTGTATGGGTACTCCTATCTCAGACGGGAAAGTGACATTAAGCTGTACCATGTTTGATATCAATGATAAAGAAACCGCTGATAAGTGGCTGGAGAAATTCGGAGACGCTTCTACTTTGTATTATACAAATGATGGGATGAAGCAGTTTATAAAGGCTGAGAATCCGGATTTAACTGCAGAAGCAATGCAGAGTATGATTGATGAATTTACCAAAAATGCAGTAAACTAAAGTAGGGAAAGAGGAATTCAGATGGGTAAGAACCTAATCAATGTTATGAAACTGTTGTTATTACCGGCTGGACTATTTCTGATTTTTTCATTGGTTGCTCCGGGGTTTGGCGTACATAGCCTCTCGATCGTGTTCAGCCAAAGTGTCACCTTGGTGGTATTAGGTTTAGGGCTGAGCCTGTTAATGAGTGCTGAGCTAATGGACTTTAGTATGGGGGCAAGAACGGTATTTGCAGCCATTCTGGGAGGTATTATGTCACAGGGCCTGGGGGTAACGGGACTGCTGTTAGGATGCTTCATCGGTGCTATGTTCGGAGCGTTACTGATGGCGATTGTGTACCATTACCTTAAAATCCCTGTCATGGTTGTATCCTTAGGAATTGTTATGATATACGAGGTGTTAGGGGCAAAATTGACAGGCAGCAGCGGATATCTTAGGTTAAGTAGTGATATTTATAAGATAGGGACTTATCCGAACAATATAATCATTCTTATATTAGCCGGTATCCTTTGTTATATGATCTATTACAAAATGGGAATAGGCTGCCATATCACCGCAGTGGGCAATGATGAAAAGATGTGTAAGAATGTTGGCGTTGATGCTGCCAGAGTTAAATTCATTGCTATTCTTTTGACCGGATTATTTTGTGCCATTGCAGCGGTATTAACAATATGCTATTCAGGAGCAATTACGGCTAGTACTGATATGGGAACAATGGGGTTAATATTTAAGCCGATCATGTGTGTGATTATTGGCCGGCAGATGAGAAAAACGGTGGATAATATGCCCCTGCTGATTTTGATTGGAAGCCTATGCATATCAATTATTTTTAATGGATTTATTGCGATGGGACTTCCGGATGCTCTTCAGGATATTGTGCTGGGATTATTCCTGGTCATTGTCATGGGGTATTCTTCTGAAGCAAAAAGAATTGCATTCCTTTTAAAAAGACGGGTAGCAGCAAAATAGTTTCCAAGTGGGTGGGTGGTATTAATAATGCCGCCCACTATTGCTGATATAAATTCATGGAAGCATTATAGAGGGAACATAGGAGGTTTTTATGGGACATTATTTAGAGAAAGAATTTAAAAATCCTGATAAACGGTACCGGGGAGCTCCTTTTTGGGCATGGAATACAAAATTGGAAAAGGAAACGGTATTAAAGCAACTGGAAATATTCAAGAAGATGGGCTTCGGAGGATATCATATCCATACACGGGTAGGACTTGACACGCCATATTTGGGAGAAGAATTTCTGGAGATTATAAAAGCATGTGTTGAGAGAGGAAAAGAATTGGACCTCCTGACCTATCTATATGATGAAGACAGGTGGCCGTCAGGATATGCAGGAGGCAAAGTAACACAAGAACCGGCATATGGCGTAAAGCACCTGCTGTTTACACAGGTTCCGTATGGCGATGACGATGTTAATAGGGATAAGGACTATATGGCTAATTTTGCAGTTGGCATCCGCACGGGTGAAGGGGAATTGTTATCCTGCTATGATATTATGCTGCATCCGGATGGAAGTATAAAAAGCTATCATAGAATAAAAGAGGAGGATAAGGCAGAAGGGAGCAAGTGGTATGCCTATATGGAATCAAATCCCGGACATCCCTGGTATAACGGCAGAACCTAT
>JARKQP010000956.1 GCA_029974875.1 Mobilitalea sp. | reverse complement strand
GTTATATACTTTAAGACTACGGTCAATCTTTCTTACAAAGCCGGATAAGGTCTTTCCCGGTCCTATTTCAACAAAACTCCGTATCCCGTCTGCTATCATATTACGGATGGTCTGCTCCCACAGGACGCTGCTCATGACCTGACGGTATAAAAGCTTTTTGACCTCATCCTTACTGCCCACATACTCCGCATTCACATTGCTGATGAGCGGTATCTGTATATCATTAACCGGAACCAGCTCAAGCTCAGCACTTAATCTTTCCGCTGCCGGTTTTAGCATCGATGTATGGAAAGGGGCACTCACCGCCAAATCAAGGGTCTTGAGGGCGCCCTTTTCCTTTGCCAGCCTCGCCGCTTCATCTACCGCCCTGTTCTCACCGCCAATAACAATCTGCCCGGGGCAGTTAAAATTAGCCGGCTCCACAATGCCGGATGCCTTTGCTTCATCACAGGCTTCCCGGATCTTATCCTCCGCCAATCCTAAGATGGCGCACATCTTGCCAATCCCTTCCGGAACCGCCTCCTGCATAAAGCGCCCTCTTTTCCTGACCAAGGGAACCACCTGTGACAGGTTAAATACTCCGCTGGCCGTAAGGGCTGAATATTCTCCCAGGCTTAAGCCGGCTACTGCATCCGGCCTGATGCCATATCCCGTAATGGCCTTATATGCCGCCAGGGACATGGTCACTATTGCCGGCTGGGTATTCTCCGTCAGATCCAGCTCTTCCTTGCTGCCCTCGAAAATCAAGCCTGTCAAATCCATATTAAGGCTGCCATCAGCCTCTTTAAAGATATTCCTGCATGCATCAAAATTATCATAGAGCTCCTTGCCCATTCCAATGTATTGGGAACCCTGGCCCGCAAATAAAAATGCCGTCTTATCCATTTCTATACTTTTCTCCATCCCTTATCTGTCCCAAGACCTTGATAAAAGTAGGTCCGCCTCTGTAAACATTTCCGTGATGATCTCCTTACAGCTTTGTTCCTTACTTACAATGGCTGCAATCTGACCGGCCATCACACTGCCGTAATTAATATCTCCCTCCACGACTGCCTTGGCAAGAGCACCGATTCCCAGAGTTTCATAGTCCTCCAGGGGTGCAGCTTTTGCTTCCAGCTCCGTGAACTGGCGGCTCAGCTTATTCTTAAGCACACGGACGGGATGACCTGTCGGACGGCCCGTTACTACTGTATCAATATCCTTCGCATTCAATACCTTCTGCTTATAATTCTGGTGGATCGTACATTCATGGGCACTTAAGAAACGGGTACCCACCTGTACCGCATCTGCTCCCAGCATAAATGCTGCAGCAATTCCTCTCCCATCGGCGATTCCACCGGCTGCGATGACCGGAACCTCCACAGCATCAACCACCTGGGGAACGAGGACCATCGTAGTAAGCTCACCTACATGCCCTCCGGACTCCGTGCCTTCCGCGATCACCGCATCCGCACCGCTTCTTACCATTCTTTTTGCAATTGCGACGGAGGGTACTACGGGGATCACTTTAATGCCATGGGCTTTCCACATCTCCATGTATTTCCCAGGCGCCCCTGCTCCGGTGGTAACCACCTTAACCCCTTCCTCGCAAACCATCTTTGCTATTTCATCAGCATTTTCACTGAGCAGCATGATATTTACACCGAAGGGTTTCTTTGTCAGCTCCTTTGCTTTCCTTACCTCGGTACGGACATAATCTAAGGGTGCCGTACCTCCTGCAATAATTCCAAGCCCTCCTGCCTCCGATACGGCTGATGCCAGGGAGGCATCAGAGATCCTGGCCATTGCACCCTGGAATATAGGAAACTCGATACCTAACAGTTCACATATACGTGACTTCATTGTTCTGTCCATGCCCTTTACCGTACCGATTGCCATAAATGTACTGGCATGGATCCGGTCCCCCCTTCGTTCATTAATCTTAATTCCTTCAACTTCCTAATCCTCCATCTGCTCCTGAATGCTCTCCTAAGAGCATAGCGGTGAATTACTCTTCCCCGCTTCTTTTTGATAAATAATTCTCGATATCACCGATGGTATTGATGCTTTCCGTATCCTCTGTCGGGATCTCAATCCCAAACTCCTCTTCCAGGGACATGATGATCTGGAAAAGATCCAGGGAATCCGCATTTAAATCATCCTTTAAGGAAGTCTCTGCTGTTAACTCTGCTACCTCTACACCTAACTGCTCTGCTACTACTTCTTTAATCTTGTTAAAATCCATTTTCAATTCCTCCTAAATGTTATTAATATTATTATTTCCAGATTTATTACTCTGGTGCAGCCAGGTAGCTTAGATTTTACCGGGCCGCATTACTTTTTCCTTCTGCAATACTTAAATTCTCTTAAAATATTTGAACTATTGACTTAAAAAAATATAAATCGCCAATATTCACTTTAACGGACATTTGACTACAAGGGTGCCGGATGTGAAATGATCTTCATTGCACACTATGTCCTCTTCCAGGGCTGTTCCTCAATTCCATTCAAGCAAAACCGCGCCGCTTGTCATACCGCCGCCAAATCCCACAAGGATTATCCTGTCGCCCGGCTTTAGCAGCTCTTTTTCATTCATCTCATCCAGTGCTATCCCTATGGTTGCTGCTGATGTATTGCCATACCGGTCAAGGTTAATAAAAAATTTGTCCAGCGGAATGCCTGCAAATTTTGCCGCCTGCTCAATAATCCTATAATTAGCCTGATGGGCAACCACATATTTGACGTCGTCCACCTTCAATTCTGCCTTTGTCAAAACCTTCTTGATTAAATCACTTATGGTGCGCACGGCAAATTTGAATACTTCCTGTCCCTTCATGGAGATGTAGGGGGTAAATTCCCCATCCCCTCTTTCCACAAATGGATTTGCTACCGGAAGAGCCGGTAAGCACAGGTAATCCTGTTTGCTCCCGTCACTGACCATATGCATTGACAGGACACCTTGTTTTTCTTCAGAAGCCTGTAATACAGCTGCCCCCGCACCGTCACCAAACAATACGCAGGTTCCACGGTCCGTCCAGTCCATAGCCTTAGATAGGGTTTCCGCACCGATTACTAAAATAGTCTGGAACATCCCACTTTCTATAAAGGATGTAGCTACTGCCATTGCAAATACCAGACCCGTGCAGGCTGCAGATAAATCAAAGGCCGCCGCCTTTTTTGCACCCAGCCGTTCCTGTACCAGGCACGCTACGGAGGGCATAAAAGAATCCGGTGTTATGGTGGCACATATAATCAAATCCAGTGTTTCTGCCGCCAGACCTGCTCTTTCCAAAGCCCTTAAGCCTGCTTTATAAGCTAAATCCGAAGTGTTTTCACCAGTTGAGATTCTTCTCTGCTTAATCCCTGTCCTTGATGTAATCCATTCATCACTGGTTTCTACGATGTTTGCCAGATCATCATTTGTCATTACCTGTTCCGGCAAGCATCTTCCGGTGCCGATGATTGTCGCATGTCTCATCCCGCGAGTCCTCCTATACTACACTTCTTTCTAATTGCCTTATACCAGGATCCGCAATCTTATTCCTTCGGCTCCCGGTATATTTCCTTCAAATGCTTGTTCAGTTTGCTTAGCGCATTCAGAAGAATTTCCTCTTCCTCAAGGGAAAAATCCATCATAATGGCCTTTACCATATCCAAATGGAATTTTTCATGGATACGATATGCTAGTTTTCCTCTTTTGGTCAGGTTTATATTCACAATTCTTCGGTCCGAACTGCTCCGGCTGCGTTCCAGGTAGCCCTTTTTAATCAGCTTGTCGACTGCAATTGTCAAAGTCCCCATGGTAATCTCTAATGCAGCTGCAATCTCGGACATAGTCTTCGTCCCATATAAGCCGACAGCTTCAATGGTATGTATCTCCGTGATTGATAAATCCCTAAATTCACCCTGCTTTATTGAATACTCTTCAATATGGTTCACATCATCATAGACTTCAACCAGCATCTTATTAATCATTACAAGCTTTTCATTCATCTGCTTCACTCCTAAGCATATGCTTTGTATTACAAACATTTTGATAATCAAAATATATAGCATGGTATATAAAATGTCAAGTTAATTTTTATTAACAAACCATTAACTTCCAGTTACATTTGCCAAACTATCGACATGCCCAATGAAACATGTTATCATTTATTATTAGTACATGTCAGGGATAGTAGATTGACATTTATGGTTTCCAATATTTAAAAAGGTGGTAGGGCTATGATGATTGAAACAAGCCGTTTGCTTTTAAGAAAACATAATCTCCATGATTATGATCGTTTTTGGGAAATGCTTAATGATCCTGTTGCGAAACAGTACACAGGAGGTGTAACGCAGCTAAGCTATGAACAAAGATTAGAAGTTTATAAAAAGGATTGCGAAACACCATTTACAGATATACAAACCGAGTTCGCGATCATTGGGAAAGATAATGGAATATATCTGGGCTATTGCGGGTTTATGCCAGCACAAAAAATTACTGGCACCGAGTTCTTTTATGGGCTGTGCCGGGATAGCTGGGGGAAAGGATATGGCTTTGAAGCGGCAAAAGCTGCTTTAACGTATTTTTGCCGGCATTCGAAACACGAACGGTATGTTGCAACAGTTGATTCTGGAAATGCTGCCTCTGCGGGGCTTCTAAGAAAACTGGGATTTCGGGAAATTGGGCAAACCACGGATACAAAGCGCGGGACGATTGTATGTTTTGAAATCCAACAAGTAGATTTTTTACACTCCTTTGGGTTATCAGGCTAATCACTGGAAAATAATAAAGCGGTGGGGATTTTTCCTCACCGCTTTATTGCTTTCTTATCCCACCGCCCGCTATACGGAGGGTTTCCTATTAAGGATGTTCCTATTGGTTTTTTGCTTAAAAACCCTATAAGAATTATTAAAAATTATATCTCGAATAATAAATCGCCATAGGTAGGAACGGGCCATACTTCCTTTGCCACCAATACTTCCAGCGCATCAATAGGTGCCCTGAGGGCTTCCATTGCAGGCGTAACATCTGATTTGAAGAATCTGGACTGTTCTTCCACGGTTTCAATGGAGTTAGCCTTAGCGGTGATCTCCTGCAATTTCTTCAGAGCCGCCTGAGCTTCTACAAGCAATGTGGAAATCTCCTTCAATAAACCGACCTGTACGCTGACATCCACATCAGCTGCAGCCGCCTTTACTGAATTAATGGAATCCGCCAGCTGCTTCATATACCGGATGACTGCAGGAATGTACTCCGCCTGGGCCATGGAAACCATTGTTTTGGCCTCAATATTGATTGCCTTGGCATAGGATTCATACAGGACCTCCGCACGGGAATGAAGCTCTGCTGCCGTGAACACCTTATGCTTTCCAAATACATTAATAGCTTTATCAGTAACAAGGGCGGGAATTGCCTCAACCATGGACTTAATGTTTGGAAGTCCCCTCTTGGTTGCTTCCTCTACCCAAGCCTCTGCATAGCCGTTGCCGTTAAATACTATTCTCTTATGTTCGGTTAAGGTCTTCTTAATCAGGTCATGGAGAGCCACATCGAAATTCCCGGCCACTTCCAATTCATCAGCCATCTCGCTAAGTACATCAGCAACGATGGTGTTAAGTACTGTATTTGCCGTAGCAATTGACATAGAGGATGCCACCATACGGAACTCAAATTTATTGCCGGTAAAGGCAAAGGGTGATGTACGGTTTCTATCTGTTGCATCCTTCATAAATCCAGGAATCGTCTGAACTCCAACACTTAGCTTACCGCCAGATTTGGATCTTGTGGCTTCGCCGGTCTCAATCAACTGTGCAATAACGTCCTCCAGCTGTTCTCCCATAAACACGGAGATAATCGCCGGGGGTGCTTCGTTTGCACCCAGCCTGTGGTCATTGCCCGGGTTAGCTGCAGAGATACGGAGTAAATCCGCATGCAGATCCACTGCCTTTAACACTGCTGACAAGAATAACAGGAACTGTACATTCTCATGGGGTGTCTTACCGGGATCCAGCAGGTTCTTGCCTGTATCGGTAACAAGCGACCAGTTGTCATGCTTACCGGAGCCATTCACACCTGCAAAGGGCTTCTCATGAAGCAAACAGGTCAGGTTATGGCGGTTTGCAACCTTCTTCATACACTCCATGACCAACTGGTTATGGTCACAGGCGATGTTTGCCGTTGCATAAATAGGTGCCAGCTCATGCTGTGCAGGGGCAACTTCATTATGCTGGGTTTTTGCCGTAACACCTAATTTCCAAAGCTCAATATTCAGCTCCTTCATATAGGAAGCAACTCTTTCCTTAATGCTGCCAAAGTAATGGTCATCAAGCTCCTGACCCTTTGGAGGCATTGCACCGAATAAGGTCCGTCCCGTGAAAATAAGGTCGTCCCTCATTAAATATTTTGCTTTATCAACCAGGAAATATTCCTGCTCCGGACCAACGGAAGCACTGACCTTCTTTACCGTATCATGTCCAAATAGCTTGAGTACACGCACAGCCTGTGTGCTAATCGCTTCCATGGAACGCAGAAGAGGAGTTTTCATATCCAGCGCTTCTCCGGTATAGGAACAGAAAGCAGTGGGGATACAAAGTGTTACGCCTGCCGCGTCCTCCCTTAAGAAAGCCGGGGAGGTACAATCCCAAGCAGTATAGCCCCTGGCCTCAAAGGTAGCACGCAAACCACCGGAGGGAAAGGAGGAAGCATCCGGCTCGCCCTTAATTAATTCCTTACCGGAGAACTCCATAATAACCTTACCGTCTGAGGTAGGACTAATAAAAGAATCATGCTTCTCAGCCGTAATACCGGTCATAGGCTGGAACCAATGGGTATAATGGGTAGCCCCCCGCTCGATAGCCCAGTCCTTCATTGCATTAGCAACAACCTCCGCTACATTCGGGTTAAGATCCTCGCCGTTCTCAATTGTTTTCTTAAGCGCCGCGTAGATTTTCTTTGGTAGTCGCTCTACCATCGTCGCGTCATTAAATACGTCACTTCCAAAAAGCTCTGTTAATTTCTCTGACATATCATTTCTCCTCTCATGATTATGTCCATGCCATTTACTACACAAATTGCCATGAAAGCTCTGGCATGGACCCGGTCTTTACGTTATTGCGTCCTCTGATCCCTCTCAACCTTATGGAGCAAATGCCCTAATGAAAAAGGTGCTCTCGAGAAAACCTTCTGAGAACACCCTTGCTCCAAAGATATAAATTAATATATATTTTTATACCATGTTTTTTTTAAAAAGAAAAGTACTATTTTTCATTTTTTTATTTTTTATGAAAAATGACCGAAAGAAGTGCCCTATACTTATTCGATTATACAAATCCGATAAGCGTTACTCCAAATACCATTCGTCCTTTTTATTTTCATCTTCGCCGTTTTCTGTCTGGGGTGTATACTTTTTCAATATCCTCTCCATGACCAGGGAATTCAACAGAACAAGCACACCGGGGATAACAAACAGCAAAAACGGTATAATATAAACACCCAACACAGCTGCACCCGTCAATATTATCATGCAGATGGTGGAGGGCAAATGCCTTAGTGAAATAATAAAAACAGTCTTAATTAACTGGCGCAGGGACACATCAAATCTTGACAGCACCGGATACACGTATACGGAGAAGCCAAGAGCCAGTATTGCAATGGCGAGATAAACACCAAACATTGCAAAGCGCAGGGTAGAGCCGTCCAGGGCCTTGTAGGCAGCCCATAAATCAAACCCTACTATAATATATACAATTGTCAGCAAAATGCCAACGATTGCAGCTTTTTTAAAGTTTAATTTAAAGGACCGGAAAAACTCCCGGAATACATATCCCCTTTCCCGGCGGATTACCTTTACGGTTGCATAGTACAAGGCGGTACAGGCCGGGCCGATCGTAATCACCGGAATACAAAAAATCACAAATATAATACTTAAAAATATTATATCACATACCTTACTAAGGAATGAAAAGAATCCGTTATCCAAATTAAATAAATTTCCCATAGCACATCTCCTAAAGCTTGTTTTTTATATTCTAACATATCCGCCGCATTTAAGAAAGAAAAATAATTCTAAAATAAATAAAATGGCGAAAAGCCCCGACTTTCCCTTTTAACGGAAGCCAGGGGTTTATCACCATTAAAATGCCGAATAAATTCCCATTTCATAGACCTGGTCAGGACAGCTTATGTATGAAAAGTCCGCTTCTTAGCTTCGGTTCAAACCAGGTGGATTTCGGGGGCATCAGCCTGCCTGCATCAGACACCTCAAATAATTCCTCAATGGAGGTTGGGTACATGGAAAAGGCAACCGCCATATCCTCCCCTACCCTTCGTTCCAGCTCCGCCAGTCCCCTGATTCCGCCGATAAAATCAATTCTTTTGTCTACCCGTGGATCTTCAATCCCCAGGACCGGACGGAGCAAATAATCCTGTAACAGGGATACATCCAGGGAAGCCACCGGATCCTTGATTTCACACAGCTTTTCCTTTGCTCTTAAAGAGTACCATTCTCCCTCCAGATACATTCCAAAGACCGCCTTCCCCATAGGGTTAAAGGGAGTACTGCCCACCGGCCCTACGTCAAAATTCTCTTCCACCTCCGCGATAAAGGCCTCCTTTGATAAGCCGTTTAAATCCTTTACAGTCCGGTTGTAGGGCAGGATCATTAATTCGTCATGGGGGAATAGCACGGAGAGGAAGAAGTTGAATTCTTCATTTCCCGAATAGCCGGGATTTTCCTGCCTTCTCTTTAAACCCACCTTAACAGCGGAAGCTGCCCTATGATGCCCGTCCGCAATATAGATGCTGTCAATCTCCTGAAATGCCCTTTTAATCTCATGGATCCTGTCCTCACAGGCAACCCTCCACACATTATGGGTAATGCCATCCGCCGCCGTGAATGCATATAAAGGCTCCTCCTGCTTAACCCCGGCTACAATACCGCTAATCACCCGGTGTGCCCGGTAAGCCAGAAAAATCGGGCCGGTCTGGGCATCACAGGTATCCACATGGTTAATGCGGTCAAGCTCCTTCTCTTCCCTGGTATTCTCATGCTTTTTGATGGTATTGTCCAGGTAATCGTCAATTGCCGCACATGCAACTAACCCTGTCTGGGAACGCCCCTGCATAACCAGCTCATATACATAGTAGCATTCCTGTTCCTCCATGACCAGGATGCCCTCCCTTTGCATCTGCTCTAAAAGCTCCTTCGCCCTTGTATAAACCCTTGGATCATAGATATCCACCTCATCAGGAAAGCCTGTCTCCGGCCGGTCAACCCTTAAAAAGGACATTGGCTCCCTCTCTATCTCCAGCTTAGCTTCCTTCCGGTTATATACATCATAAGGTAATGCCGCCACCCTATGGGCTGCTTCTGTCTCCGGCCTGATGCATAAAAATGGTTTTACTGTTGCCATCCTCATCCTCCTATCCATTCCGCTGTCTGTATCCTGCGGTGCTAATACTGCATTGCGTAACGCAGTACTCCCTATATATTCTTTACCATACCCTTTAATTCCCTGCTTAACCTATGGACTTCCTCAACGGAAGAATTAATATATGTAACCTGTGAATTTTCATCCTCTATGATTGAAAGTATCTCCTGGGTGGATGCTGAATTCTCCTCTGAAATACTAGCCAGATTAGTGATCTGCTCCTGCATCTGTATAAAATTATTGGCGGCTTTTTCAATTTGCCTCATGCTGCCTGACAGCTCTTCGTTGGTTATTTCATAGGTATCCCTGATATCCTTAAAATAAGCTGCCACTTCGCTGATAACCATCATCCCCTCTTCCGCCGCTGCCATCCCTTCCCGGGACATTGTGGATGCCCGGTCTGATTTTTCAGAAAGCTCCGAGGTAACTGTGTTAATCTCTTCAATGATACCCCTGCTCTGGTTCGAAAGGCTTCTGATCTGCTCCGCAACAACTGCAAAGCCCTTGCCCTGCTCTCCCGCACGGGCGGACTCTATGGATGCATTCAATGCCAGAAGATTCGTCTGGTCTGCGATTGTCTTGATACCTACCAGTAATTTATTCACTTCCCCAAGGCTTAGCTTTAAATCATTTACCGTTTCGGCAGAACGGTCAACGGTTGTATTTAAGGTCTTCATATGCTCCTTCACCGCATTGATCTTATTCCAGCCATCCTCCACCTTCTGGCCCATTTCTCCGGATTTATGGACTACTCCTTCTGAGGTTGCAATTGACTGGTTTACCATTTCCAGGGAAGAGGTCATGGATTCACTGATTTTATATACTCCGGCAGCTTCCTCCTGGACCGCCAGGGCCATCTGCTGGACGGAATCCAATATCCCCCTGCTGGATTCATTGATGCCCTTCATCCGGGTATCAAAGGCTTCAATGTTTATATCCAGGGCTTCAACGCTGTCTTCCACCGTTTTTACGGCTAAGCCCAGCTTTTCCATTAGGTCCTTGCATTCCCTTTCCCGTTCCTGGGCTTTTCCTACTAATTCATTTCCCCATTTTGTCAGGAAATACAGAAGCACCAGTATACCGTCCACCAGGGTTATGATTGTAACAAAGGATTTCAGGTCCCCTCCTTCAGACAACAAATTATCCGGAACAAAAATATAGCTGGCAATTAAGGCCACATTGTAAATAATCCCAAAGGCAACAATCAGTTCTTTTTTAAAATAGAGGGAAACCATTGCGACAGTTATCAGAAGCATGTAGTGCTTATTCAAGGTATAGCCGTCAACAAAAATCAGACCCGTAATTGCAAGGACAACCATAGTGGGAAACACCAAGCCCTTGATATTGTCACTGATTGGCAAGTATAGGTTTATGAGGCAGGGTACTATTATCACTACCCCTGCTATGACGGGCAGCTTAACCCCCTGCCATCCCTCTGCCAGAAAGATCTGTATGCATAACAATAATATTAAAGCAATAATAACTCCCAGATTAATAATATGTGCTCTTCGATAATTATAGCCTAAATTTTGATTCATGTCCGTCTCTCCATTCCTTTTCCAAGTACTCCCGCAAGTTCTTCTTATGTCTGAAGCATGTATATCTATTTTAACACAAAATCCGGCATATTTAATTGTTATTTTTATTTTATAAAATTTTCTTGAAAAATCACCTTAAGAATATCACACAGGCCTCAAGAACAGCCCTCTGAGGACAGTTTGCGTACAAATCGGGACATAGTATTTCTTGGCTTCCCAGAAATGCAATGTCCCGATTAATTTTTATATCACTCCATTTGATCCATAGCAGATCCTGCTGTGTCCGGTTATTACTTTACGATCCTGACCTTCAGCACGCCCTTGATAGAAGAAAGCTTAAGGGCAACATCCTCATTGATCTTTGCTTCCACGTCAAGTACGGTATAGGCATAGTCACCACGGCTCTTGTTCACCATGTCGGCTATATTGATATCCATGGTGGAAAATGCGCCTGTAAACTGGGTCAGCATATTCGGAATATTCCTGTGGAGGATGGCAATACGCCCGGCTGTCTTACAGCTTCCTGCATCACAGTTAGGATAGTTTACGGAATTTTTGATATTACCGTTCTCCATATAATCCCTCAGCTGCCTTACTGCCATTACCGCGCAGTTATCCTCAGATTCCTCCGTAGATGCACCGAGATGGGGAATTGCAATAACACCCTCCATCTTTGCAGTCCTCTCGTTCGGGAAATCCGTCACATATTTAGCAACCTTGCCTTCCTTTAACGCCACCTCAATATCCGCGTCATTTACCAGCAGGTCCCTGGCAAAGTTGAGTATTACCACACCCGGCTTCATCTGCTCCAGGGTTTCCTCATTGATCATTTCCTTCGTATTGACGCTTGGATCCGTATCCTCAATCAGCGGAGTATGGACAGTTATGTAATCGCACTCCTTGTAAATCTCTTCCCTGGTCTTAACGTGGACAATATCACGGGATAAATTCCAGGCGCTGTCAACGGAAATGAAGGGATCATAGCCATACACCTGCATGCCGAGACGGTTCGCCGCATTTGCCACCAATACACCGATGGCACCAAGTCCGATAACTCCCAGCTTCTTTCCAAGAATCTCCTTACCGGCAAATTTACCCTTGCCCTTTTCCACCAGCTTAGCAACGCCCGGCTCATCCTTGATGGTCTTAACCCACTCCACACCGCCCAGGATATCACGGGATGCCAGCATCAGGCCTGCGATTACCAGCTCCTTAACGCCGTTTGCGTTGGCACCGGGAGTATTGAATACTACGATACCCTGCTCCGCACATTTCTCCAGCGGGATGTTGTTAACACCGGCTCCTGCCCGTGCGATAGCCTTTAAATTCTGGCTAAATTCCATATCGTGCATGGCAGCACTTCTTACCAGCACTACATCTGCATCATTTATATTTTCCACCTTTTCATACTTTTCGGTAAAAATGTTCAAACCGACATCAGCGATCGGATTCAGACAATTATATTTCATGAAGGTTACCCCCTTTGGTCATCCTATTATTTTGCATTTTCCACTTCGAATTTCCGCATAAACTCTACCAGCTTCCCGACACCCTCTATGGGCATAGCATTGTAAATGGATGCCCTCATTCCTCCGACACTCCTGTGGCCCTTTAGGTTAACAAAGCCGGCTGCCTTTGCTTCTTTTACAAATTTATTGTCCAGCTCTTCATCCCCGGTTACAAAGGGCACATTCATTAAGGAACGGTCTTCCTTCACTACCGTACCCTTAAACATCCTGCTCTGGTCAAGGAAGTCATAAAGGATGGCAGCTTTCTTCCCGTTATGCTCCTTCATGGCCTGTAAGCCGCCCTTATTCTTAATCCACTTAAATACCTTGCCGCAGACATAGATGCCATATGCGGGAGGCGTATTATAAAGGGACTTTTCATCCGCATGGAGTTTATATTTCATCATGGTAGGAGTTCCGGGTAGTGTATCCTCCGTAATTAAATCTTCACGGATAATTACGATTACAACACCGGCCGGTCCCACATTCTTTTGCACACCGCCATATATGAGGCCGTATTTTTCTACGTCCACCGGTTCAGATAAGAAACAGGAGGATACGTCTGCAACTAAAGTCTTACCCTTCGTGTTAGGAAGTGTCTTAAACTTTGTTCCGTAGATCGTATTGTTTTCGCAGATATAGACATAATCTGCATCATCAGAAATAGGAAGGTCGGAGCAATCAGGGATGTAAGAGAAGGTCTTATCTGCAGAGGATGCAACGGCATTCACCGTACCATAAAGCTTTGCCTCCTGATAGGCCTTTTTCGCCCACTGTCCTGTAATGATATAATCTGCCACCCTATTCTTCATTAGGTTCATTGGGATCGCAGCAAATTGGAGTGACGCGCCGCCCTGCAGGAAAAGCACCTTATAGTTATCAGGAATGTTCATCAAGTCCCTTAAGTCCTTTTCCGCCTCCTGGATAATCGCCTCATACTCCTTGGATCTGTGGCTCATTTCCATAACAGACATGCCAGTTCCCCTGTAGTCAAGCATCTCATCCGCTGCTTCCTGCAATACCTCCACCGGTAGCATAGCCGGTCCTGCTGAAAAATTATAAATTCTTCCCACTTTCTCTTCCTCCTTAAAAGGTTCCTTTATATCATAATTATCATATAACTTTACTCTGGTAAAGTTATAAACTTAATTATATGACTGCGTTATTTTTTTGTCAATATTAATATGACTATTGACCCCTACTTATCCCCACACTCTTATACCCACACTGCCAAAAAGGCAGCTCCCGGATACCTCGTGGGAGGTAAGGCAGCTGCCTTGGTCATGGACAATTTATTTCCGGTCTTTTAAGTCTTCCTCCGTGAACACATCCTCTATTGCGGCTCCCGGAGCAACCATTGGCCAAACCTTATCATCACTGTCAATGATACATTCAATCAGCACCGGCTCCTTTAAGGCAATGGCTTCCTTAAGTACAGCTTCCACCTCTTCCTTCTCGGTAATCCGGAAGGCTTTTGCTCCCATGGCCTCTGCAACCTTAACAAAGTCTACCTTATCCCTCAGGTTCGTATAAGAGTATCTCTCTTCGTAGAATAAGGTCTGCCACTGGCGGACCATACCAAGTACATGGTTGTTGAACACGATTTCAATGATCGGAATATCATAACGGGTAGCTGTTGCCAGTTCGTTCAGATTCATCCTAAAGCAGCCGTCGCCTGCAATATTGATAACTGTTTTGTCCGGCATGCCGACCTTTGCACCGATACAGGCTCCAAGTCCATATCCCATCGTGCCCAAGCCTCCCGAGGTAATGAAGGTTCTTGGCAGCTTATAATTATAATATTGTGCGGCCCACATCTGGTGCTGGCCTACCTCTGTTGTAATGATGGCATCTCCGTCTGTTATCTCATAGAGCTTCTCCAGGATATAAGGCCCTGTTAACTGCTCCTGATTATATTTTAACGGATACCTCTTCTTTAGGCCCTCCACATGCTCTACCCATTCCTTATGGTTTTGCTGGGAAATGTGTCCGTTCAGTATTTTTAGCACTTCCTTGATATCCCCGACAACGCTGTAATGGGCTTTTACGCTCTTATTAATCTCTGCCGGGTCAATGTCAATATGAAGAATCTTTGCGTTTCTAGCAAACTTTTTTGCATTGCCGGTAACACGGTCAGAGAATCTCGCACCGATGGTAATCAGAAGGTCACATTCTGTTACCCCCAGATTGGAGGCCTTTGTGCCATGCATACCAATCATGCCTGAATAACGCTCATCCGTTCCGTCAAAGGCACCTTTTCCCATGAGCGTATCACAGACAGGAGCATCTACCTTATCTACAAATTCCTTCAGCTCATCATGTGCCTCCGATATAACGGCTCCGCCTCCGACAAAGACAAAGGGCTTTTTCGAATGCTTGATTAATTCAACAGCTTTACGGATGTCTTCCTCTGTTATGTCCTCTATCCGCCGTTTAACCTCTTCCGGAACTACCGGGGTATATTTTACCTTCGCTGCTGTTACATCCTTTGTTATGTCCACCAGCACCGGTCCCGGCCTGCCTGATCTGGCAATCTGGAAGGCCTTGCGCAGCGTCTCCGCCAGGTTTGCAATATCCTTTACAATATAATTATGCTTTGTAATCGGCATGGTTACACCTGCGATATCGACCTCCTGGAAGCTATCCCTTCCCAGAAGCCCCACTGCTACATTGGCTGTAATCGCCACCATCGGTACGCTGTCCATGTATGCCGTAGCTATACCCGTTACCAGGTTTGTGGACCCGGGTCCTGAGGTTGCAAAGCATACACCGACCTTGCCCGTAGCCCTCGCATATCCGTCTGCTGCATGGGCTGCACCCTGCTCATGGGCAGTCAGGATATGCCTTATTTCATGGCTATGCTTATATAATTCATCATATATATTTAAAATCGTTCCGCCTGGATAACCGAATACGGTATCCACGCCCTGTTCCTTTAAACATTCAATTACAATCTGGGATCCTGTTAATTCCATCAATACCTCCACTTCTACCAGGAGTGCCCTATAAGCACCCCCGACACTATTAGTAGGCTGTGCTTCCATTACGACAGCGCTCTGGTTCATGTTCTTATTCCAGCCAAGCCCCTGCGGCTAAACTCCAGGACAGCTTATCTATTGTACTTTAGGCACCTCTAGGATCGCTCCCCTGTTACCGCTCGTAACCATTGCCACGTAACGTGACAGATAGCCTGTGGTAATCTTTGGCTGACGGGGCTGCCATTTTGCCCTGCGGGCTTCCAGCTCCCCATCAGAAATAACGAAGTTCAGGGAATTAGCATTAATATCGATTTGGATTATGTCTCCTTCTTCCACAAGGGCAATATTACCGCCAACTGCTGCCTCTGGGGACACATGGCCGATACAGGCTCCCCTGGAGGCTCCGGAGAAACGGCCGTCCGTAATCAGGGCTACCGATGAGCCAAGGCCCATGCCCATAATCGCACTGGTAGGGTTAAGCATTTCCCTCATGCCCGGTCCGCCCTTTGGTCCTTCATAACGGATAACTACTACATCACCCGGATTAATCTTACCGTCTTTGATTGTAGCAATCGCATCCTCCTCACAGTCGAATACTCTTGCAGGTCCTTCATGCTTTAGCATCTCCGGTGCTACGGCAGAACGCTTTACGACACCGCTGTCAGGTGCAAGATTACCTTTCAGGACCGCGATACCGCCCGACTCACTGAAGGGATCCTCAATTGGCCTGATAACCTCCGGGTCAAGGTTCCTGCAGTTTTTAATATTCTCACCGACGGTTTTACCGGTTGCCGTAATCAGGTCAAGATTTAAGAGATCCTTCTTGCTTAATTCATTCATAACGGCATATACTCCACCGGCCTCATTTAAGTCTTCCATATATGTATGTCCGGCCGGCGCCAGGTGGCAGAGGTTCGGTGTCCTGGCACTTACTTCGTTTGCAATATCTATATTCAGTTCAAAGCCACATTCATGGGCAATTGCCGGTAAATGCAGCATTGTATTGGTAGAACATCCAAGAGCCATATCTACTGCCAAGGAATTCATGAACGCTTCCTTTGTCATGATGTCCTTCGGCCTGATGTCCTTCTCTAACAGCTCCATAATCTTCATGCCGGCATGCTTTGCTAAACGGATCCTCTCGGAATATACTGCCGGAACCGTACCATTACCCTTCAACCCCATACCAATTGCTTCTGTTAAGCAGTTCATGGAGTTAGCGGTATACATGCCGGAGCAGGAACCGCAGGTAGCACAGACTTTGTTCTCGTATTCCTCTACTTCCTCTTCCGTCATATTACCGGCTGCATATGCACCTACTGCCTCGAACATGGAGGATAGGCTGGACTTCTGTCCCTTAACCCTGCCTGCCAGCATCGGACCGCCGCTTACAAATATAGTAGGGATATTCACCCTGGCTGCCGCCATTAATAAGCCCGGTACATTCTTATCACAGTTCGGCACCATAACAAGTGCGTCAAATTGATGAGCCATCGCCATCGCTTCGGTAGAGTCCGCAATCAAGTCCCTCGTCACTAAGGAATATTTCATACCCTGATGACCCATTGCGATACCATCGCAAACGGCGATAGCAGGAAATACAATCGGTGTTCCTCCTGCCATAGCAACGCCTAGCTTGACGGCATCTACAATCTTATCCAGGTTGATATGGCCGGGAACTATTTCATTATAAGAGCTTACAATACCGATAAGCGGCTTTCTCATCTCTTCCTTTGTCAGCCCCAGAGCATTAAACAACGATCTATGCGGAGCTTGTGCTATACCAGTTTTTACTGCGTCACTTCTCATCCTTTAACCACCTTTTCTTTCCGGGGTGTATCTTTCGAACACCCTAATTATAATTATACACCGAAGAAATATGCTATGCATTTTTCCCGGTGCCTGCCTGCAGACATAAGCCAGGTGCCTGTTTGCGGACAGGCGCTATTCCTGCCCACAGCGCTGCAGCCGGAGCTGCCGCTGCCAGATGATACCTGTTATGCCCATATAAGCTATCCCACCTTTGGGATACAACATTACCTTAAAGTAGTAAGCTATATCATAAAGGATTTCTCTGCAAAAATCAATGTTTTATTTCAAAATCAGCGTGGAAGATTTTTCGTCATAACTTATATTTATACGTGGTATGAACCACAGCTATAGTATGGTGGAATTTCAGCATTTTTTGGCTCAGATTTTACATAAACCCACCTTTAGTCCGCTGCCTGATATGGATTCCTGTCCAAATAATCCGCTGCACTTTCGTCACGATTTTACAGGAATTGACCAGCGTAAATTCTGTGTAAAATCTGTGTAAAATATATTAGATAAATGCGAATATCGTGTAAAATTCACGTAAATTTCGTCTAAAATATGATTGCTAATGGCTTGTATTCGTGATAAGATTTTAATGATTGGTTACAAGTAGTAACAAAAAATTTAATATTGAGTTTTAGGAGGCGCAATTATGACAATTACTTTAGCTGAGTTTCTACATCAGCTGACATCAAACCCGGCCTTATTTATAACGGTTGTGTTGGTGCTCGGAGTTATTCTGGTAAATGGCTGGACAGATGCACCAAATGCCATAGCTACCTGTGTATCTACCCGGTCCATCAGCCCCAAAAATGCCATTATCATGGCAGCTATCTTTAACTTCCTAGGCGTACTTGTTATGACTATGGTTAATAATTCAGTTGCTATGACTATTTACAACATGGTTGATTTTGGAGAAAACTCCCATAATGCATTGGTCGCTTTATGTGCCGCACTTTTTGCTATTGTTGTATGGGCTACCGCTGCCTGGGCTTTCGGAATTCCTACCAGTGAATCCCATGCGTTAATTGCAGGGATTTCCGGTGCCGCGCTGGCATTGCAGGGCGGTCAGGGAATCAACGGTGCCGAATGGGTCAAGGTAATCTACGGCTTACTCCTGTCCACTGTCTTAGGCTTTGGTTCAGGATTTGTCATTACAAAGCTCCTTGGCTTCCTATGTAAGAGCATGGACCGCCGTAAGACCAATTCATTTTTCCAAAAGGGACAGGTTCTTGGCGGTGCTGCCATGGCCTTCATGCACGGTGCGCAGGACGGACAAAAGTTCATGGGCGTATTCCTCTTAGGAGTATTCCTTGCTAAGGGGCAGGGAAATGTATCCTCCTTCGGCATCCCAATCTGGCTTATGGTCCTATGTTCCGTCGTTATGGCTCTGGGAACCTCCATCGGCGGCTACAAGATTATCAAAACCGTAGGTATGGGAATGGTTAAACTAGGTACCTTCCAAGGCTTTTCCGCAGATGTAGCCGCAACCTTCTGTCTATGGCTAGCCTCCGTAACAGGTATCCCGGTCAGTACAACACACACCAAAACGACCGCCATCATGGGTGTAGGAGCTGCAAAAAGAGTCTCCAGCGTTAATTGGAGTGTCGTTAAGGAAATGATCTACGCATGGGTCTTAACATTCCCGGGCTGTGGTTTGTTAGGTTACCTGATGGCATATATATTTATGAAATTATTTTAAATAAGGAAGGAAGTTTTCAATAATGAAAAGAAAGAATGATTATAATTACTTTGATGCCTTTGCCGGTCTCTCAAAATATTCCTACAGGCTGGCGGTAACCTTACATGAAACCTTTACTAATTTTGATCCCGGATGTATTACGGAAAAGGTGAAGGACGCCCATGAAATTGAGCATAATGCAGATATCGCCAAGCATGAGATCATGAACCGCCTGGTCAAAGAATTCCTTCCTCCAATCGAACGTGAGGATATCATCTCCCTTGCCCAGGAAATTGACGATGTAACTGACTCTGTAGAGGATGTCCTGATCTATATCGACATGTTCAACATCCAGACCATCCGTCCCGAGGTGTTAAAATTCACTGAACTGATCGCTTCCTGCTGCAAGGCCCTGGATGAGGCCTTAGGTGAGTTTAAAAGCTTCAAAACCTCCAAGAAGCTCCGCGATAAGATTATCGCAATCAACCATCTTGAAGAGGAAGGGGATGCATTATATGTAGATACCATGCGTAACCTGTTCCAGACCTCAAAGGATCCCATTGAATTGATGTGCTGGACCGAAGTGCTCCACCGCCTCGAAAAATGTTGTGATAATTGCGAAGATGTCGCTAATATTATTGAAAGTATTGTTATGAAGAACTCCTAATTAGCCGATAATTACTTTATAAAGAAGTTCTGGCAGGAAAGGCATGGTTAATTATGAATCTTGAAAAACAGAAAGCATTTATTATTCATATTGTTTATTTTGTATTTTTGTTATTATTAGTATATATAGGGATCAAATACTGTCTTCCCTTATTAATGCCTTTTGTAATTGGTATGATCATCGCCGTATCCTTCCGTAGATTAATTGATTTAATAGAAAAAAAGACCCGTATTAAACGGGTTTTTGTCTCTCTTTTTATTCTCATTGCCTTTTACGGCCTGATAGGATTATTGATCAGCCTCATCGGTGTGAAGGTGTTTAATTTTATCAGTTCATTATTTTACGGATTGCCGGCCCTGTACCATGATACCATTATACCGGCTTTCCTAAAGGTAACCACGGATTTATCAAATGATTTCCCGAGCATCAAGGGCTATCTTGATGATTTTATGCCAAACATCGGTGATTCTGTTTCAAAATTTATAACAACCGCCTCCTCTACCGTAGGCGGTGCTGTCTATGGTTTAGCCGGGCAGCTGCCCAGCTTGCTCATTAAATTAATATTTACCATTGTGGCCTCCTTCTTCTTTACCATTGACTATTATAAAATCACCCGGTTTATCGTCCGTCAATTCACGGGGGAACGCAGGGAAATGATATTAAAGCTCAAGGATAACGGAATTGGAACCCTGGGGAAATTTATCAGGGCGTATGCTTTAATTATTACAATTACCTTCCTGGAATTATCCATTGGTTTTTGGATCCTGGGCATACCAACCCCATTTTTATTTGGAATCGTGGTTGCGATCATTGATGTCTTACCGATCCTGGGTACAGGCGCCGTATTATTGCCCTGGTCAATTATTGCATTCATCCTGGGTAATACTAAGCTGGGAATCGGCATGCTGATCCTATATATTATCATTACAGCGGTGCGCCAGACCATTGAACCAAAGATTGTAGGGCAGCAGATCGGGCTTCATCCCTTACTTACCTTGTTACTAATGTATGTAGGTGCCCAGCTGATGGGAGTCCTTGGATTATTCATCCTTCGTATCCTGGCGACGCTGCTTGTTAAGCTGAACGATGAAGGGACGATCCATTTGTTCAAAAAGTAAATTAGACAGGCTCTATCGTCTTCAAAAAGCTGTTTATATTCCAAATTATTGTGTTACATGTCATATATGTTTCAAGTTATTTGTGTTCCAAATTATTTGCAAAAAATAAGCTGTTTCATACTTCAGTTATGCATAAGAGCCTGAAGCTTGAAACAGCTTATATTAATTATTTAATAAGCCTTATCCTTTGACATAAAGGTTGCGCAGTCTGTCTGGTCTGAACCCTTTGCATTTCTAGGCTCTACATGAATCTGCTCTGCCATACAATGGTCACCGTTCATATGATATTCACAGGTATTTACTACACATTTTATGCCTTCATTTGGTTTATCCATTTTTCTTATAGCCATGTTATTTTCCTCCATTCCTTATTAAATACAGCAAATCATCCTATTGCCCTATTATTGTTTGCAGAAGGAAGAAGAAAAATTCACACCATATTTTTGATTTTAATCCATAAATTGCATTATAATGCCATCTGCCATTACATCTGCCATTTCAAGCGCCTGATCCTCTATGTCATCAAAGCCCCTGATGCTCGCTTCATAATCTTGCGAGAGAAGATCAGCCATATTCGTGCTAAGTAAGTTTAGATGCTCTTCCAGCATAGCCTCCCAGTCATCCTCATTCCACTCCGGATTAATGCTCGCCAGAAAATCAGCCATGTCCGCTGCGTTCTGCCTCCATCTCCCGTCCGCATCAGCTGCCCCATTGTTGTCTCCTGCTTTCGCCGCACGCATCAATTCAGCTGCTATCAATAAATGCTGGGTTAATAAATTAGCAAAATCTCTCGCGTCCTCATCACCGAAGAAGGGCTGCATTGCAGCAGCAAAGTCCAGAGGATTGCGCAATAATCTCTGGGACATAAGCTCTGTCTCCGGTAAATCATGGGCAATACCCAGCATCACCATTCTCGTCCAATTAACATGCTGTTCCCAAAGCTTACGGAAATCGCTGACCAATTCCTCCACATTCTGATCGAACATATCATACCCGTTACTTCCATCATTCATGCCTGTATTATCCATACCGTCAAATAAGTTAGTATTACCCGGGTTATTCCTGTCCATTCCGGTATTAATCCCGTTTCTATTATCTATGTTAGTCCCGGCGTTCATGTCGTTCCTAGTATTCATATTGGTTCCGGTATTCATGCCAGTTCCAGTATTCACTCCGGTTCTGGTATTCATGCCAGTTCCAGTATTCATTCCGGTTCCAGTATTCATATTGGTTCTGGTATTCATTCCGGTTCCGGTATTCATTCCGGTTCCAGTATTCATTCCGGTTCCAGTATTCATTCCGGTTCCGGCATTCATTCCGGCTCCGGTATTCATTCCGGTTCCGGTATTCATTCCGGTTCCGGTATTCATTCCGGTTCCGGCATTCATTCTGGTTCCGGTATTCATTCCAGTTCCAGTATTCATTCCGGTTCCAGTATTCATATTGGTTCCAGCATTCATTCCAGTTCCAGTATTCATATTGGTTCCAGTATTCATTCCGGTTCCGGTATTCATGCCGTTCCTGGTATTCATATCGGCTCTGGCATTCATGTCAGTTCTGGTATTCATGTCAGTCCTGGCATTAGTTCCGTTCCAATTATTAATGTCATTCAGGTCATCCATATCCTCAAAATTATCCTCGATATCAGAGTAGGACGGGAAATATTGCAATCCCGGTCTTATGGTTATCACCTGACCTATCATCAGATTTCTTGGGTCAATTCCTGGGTTCAATTCTATGATTGAGTCAACTGTAGTATTAAATATCTGTGCCAGCATCCATATAGTATCATATGGCCGTATCGCGTACCGTATCGTACCATTTGTACCATTTGCACCATTCATAATAATTACCATCGCCTATAGAAAGTTCTATTTCACTGTATGATAATGAATGGAAAATGTTACTCAGAAACCCAACAAACTCACCTTTTATTACTGGTTGTTGATATAGTTAATCAGTCCCTCTGCTTTGATGATCCTCTGCATAAATTCCGGAAATGCCTGACCCTGATACTCGGTTCCCTTTGTTCTGTTATAAATCATACCGCTGTCAAAATCAATTTCCACCTGATCCCCTGCTTCGATTTCTTCTGCAGCCTCCGGACATTCAATGATGGGAAGGCCAATATTGATTGCATTACGGTAAAAAATCCGTGCAAAGGTCTCTGCAATAACACAGCTGATACCTGATGCCTTGATCGCAATGGGCGCGTGCTCCCTGGAAGATCCGCAGCCAAAATTCTTGTTTGCAACTATAATATCACCCGGCTTCACATGATCCACAAAATCCTTATCAATATCAATCATGCATTTCGCTGCCAGCTCCTTAGGATCAGAGGAATTCAAATAACGGGCAGGAATAATTACGTCCGTATCTACATTATCACCATATTTGTGTACTGTACCAAAAGCTTTCATCTTACCTCCATTCTGCCGCACCATACGGCTGTATCATCCACTCTATAATCCCAATTCTTCCGGCCCTGAGATCCTGCCTGTCACCGCGCTGGCTGCTGCTACAGCCGGACTTGCCAGGTATACCTCGGACTCCACATGCCCCATACGGCCTACGAAGTTACGGTTTGTTGTTGCTACGGCTCTTTCGCCTGCTGCCAGGATTCCCATATGGCCTCCAAGACATGGCCCACAGGTTGGTGTACTTACAACGGCTCCGGCCTTTATAAAGGTTGCAAGCAGCCCTTCCTCCATAGCCTGTAAATAAATATTCTGCGTCGCAGGGAAGACAATGACCCGGATTCCCTTCGCAACTTTTCTTCCTTCCAGGATCTTCGCCGCAATCCTCAGGTCGTCGATACGGCCATTGGTACAGGAACCAATAACAACCTGGTCAATCTTTATATCCCCAACCTGATCGATGGTACGTGTATTCTCAGGAAGATGGGGGAAGGCTACTGTCGGCTTCAATGAGGATAAATCAATTTCATATACCTCATCATATTTCGCATCCCCATCCGCTTCATAAACCTTATATTCCTTCGTTGAATGCTCCTTCATGTACTTAACTGCCTGGTCATCCACCGGAAAAATCCCATTCTTTGCACCGGCTTCAATGGCCATATTCGCCATTGCGAAACGGTCATCCATGGTTAAATTTAAGATTCCATCACCCACGAATTCCATGGATTTGTAAAGAGCTCCGTCCACACCAATCATACCGATGATGTGCAAAATGACATCCTTACCGCTTACCCAGGGGGCGGGCTTGCCCGTCAGTACGAATTTGAGGGCAGAAGGAACCTTAAACCAGGCCTTACCGGTTGCCATCCCCGCCGCCATGTCCGTGCTTCCAACTCCCGTTGAAAATGCTCCCAAAGCTCCATAGGTACAGGTGTGGGAATCTGCACCGATTACCACATCACCGGCAACTACCAGCCCTTTTTCCGGCAATAAGGCATGCTCAATGCCCATTTCACCGATTTCAAAATAGTTGGTAATATCCTGGTCCATTGCAAATTCACGGACACATTTGCAATGCTCTGCGGATTTAATATCCTTATTAGGCGTAAAATGGTCGGGGACTAAGGCGATTTTGTCTTTATCAAAAACCTTCTTGATTTTCATCTTTTCCATCTCATGGATTGCAACCGGCGCGGTAACATCATTGCCGAGCACCAGATCCAAGTCGGCCTCGATCAACTGGCCTGCGCTTACCTGCTCCAACCCGGCATGGGCCGCTAATATCTTCTGGGTCATTGTCATTCCCATAGGTGATTCCTCCTTATTCATCTCTTCTCAATATTCTATAAATTCTTTTTTGGTTTATTACCTGGTTATATCTCTTGGGCGATTAAGTCTCCCATTTCCCTGGTTCCGACTAAGGTCATGCCCTCTGACATGATGTCAATGGTACGGTATCCCTTTTTCAATACGGTCTTCACCGCTTTTTCCACCAGCTCCGCCTCTTCATTCAAATCAAAGGAATAACGGAGCATCATGGCTGCTGAAAGAACCGTTGCGATGGGATTGGCTTTATTCTGTCCTGCAATATCCGGTGCCGAGCCGTGGCTTGGTTCATATAAGCCCAGCTTTGTGTCGCCCAGGCTTGCCGAGGCCAGCATGCCGATAGAACCGGTAATTTCACTCGCTTCGTCGGACAGGATGTCACCGAACATATTCTCTGTAAGAATAACATCAAACTGTCCCGGGTTTTTCACAAGCTGCATGGCACAGTTATCCACCAGCATATCCGTAAGCTCCACCTCAGGATAATCCTTTGCCACTTCCTTTGTCACCTGTCTCCATAGCCTGGAGGAATCCAGTACATTGGCTTTATCAACACTACAGACTTTTTTATTCCGCTTCATGGCTATTTCAAATGCCCATTTTGCAATGCGCCGGATCTCATTTTCATCATACACCAGGGTATCGGTGGCCTTTCTGATCCCATTTTCCTCTACGGTATTTCGTTCTCCAAAGTATAGACCCCCTGTCAGCTCCCTCATTACCACAAAGTCAAAGCCATCACCAATGATCTCCTCCTTTAGGGGACAAGCACCCTTCAGCTCTTCAAAAAGGACTGCCGGACGGATATTGGCAAACAGGTTCAAGCCCTTTCTGATGGCGAGAAGCCCTGCCTCCGGCCTTAAATGGGGCGGCAGGGTATACCATTTAGACTGTCCCACGTTGCCGCCGACCGCCCCTAAAAGAACGGAGTCACTCTTTTTTGCTGTCTCAAGTGCTTCCTTTGTTAAAGGCTCGCCATATACGTCAATGGATGCACCACCCATCAAAACTTCAGTATAATTGAACTGGTGCCCGTATTTGCTGCCAAGCTTATTAAGTACCTTCCTTGCTTCGGCAACAATCTCGGGGCCGATTCCATCACCGGGAATCACTGCAATATCGTAATTCATAAACCCAAATCCTCCTTTATCCTCTTATCATCCATATTCATGTCCATGCCTATCATTACAGGCATTGCCGTTATACTGCACAAATTGCCACGAAAGTTCCGGCATGGATCCGGGCCAGCTCCATTCACTATTTTATTTCTTTCGCCCTTATCATTTGCTTCATCAGTAAATTTTGTTGGTAAGATTTATTAATAAAATGATTGAAACTTTTTCTTGTTGCTATTTTAACATATCCTCTGATATAATAATAATACATATTAATAATATTTAGTATAACCTGATGTTATATAGCTTAAGGAGGCGTCCCTATTGGAAGACAATTTATCCTTGTACCATATTTTTAACACCGTTGCAGAGGCGGGCAACATTTCCCATGCCGCAAAGCAGCTTTATATCAGCCAGCCTGCTGTCAGTAAGGCGGTTCAAAGCCTGGAGGATAACCTGCAGACAACCCTGTTTATCCGCAGCTCCCGGGGCGTTAGGCTGACAGAGGAGGGGAAGCTCCTTTATGAGCATACCCGTCTGGCCTTTGATACCTTAAAGCGGGCCGAGGATAACCTCCGCCAGATTCATGAGCTTGGCATCGGGCATCTCCGGATCGGTGCCAGTACAACATTATGTAGGTATCTTTTACTTCCGTATCTGGATGGCTTCGTGAGGGAGAACCCGCATATAAAGATTACAATTGAAAACCAGTCCTCCACCCATACGCTGAAGCAATTGGAAAATAATACGCTGGATATTGGATTGGTGGCAAAGCCCGCCAGTGGGGAGGCCTTTCATTTCATATCCCTCGGTGAGATTGAAGACATTTTTGTCGCTACTCCTTCCTATGTGGATAACCTCCTGCTCCGGGATAATATCTCAAATATTTTTTCCGTGGCAAATGTTATGCTGTTGGATGAAGAGAATGTATCGAGAAAGTATATTGATGACTATTTCCGTGAAAATTCCATTGAACCTAAGCAGATTCTTGAAATCAGCACCATGGATTTATTGATTGAGTTCGCCAAAACCAGCCTTGGTGTTGCCTGTGTGATAAAGGGCTTTGTAGAGGACGAGCTTAAGGCAGGCACCTTAATCGAGATCCCCCTGCCTACCCCAGTCAATAAAAGAGAGGTTGGCTTCTCCTATGCGAAAACCGCCTTCCTCTCTGATTCCTTACATAAATTCCTCGGGTTCATAGCAAAGCCCTAAGGGCGTATCTGTCTTGGGACACGTCCTTGTGAACGCTGCACCAGTGTACTGTCCCATTCATCTTCAGGCAGTGCTGTTAGTCTGATCATGAGTGAGACAGTACACTAGCTATGTGCTCTTAAATCTCCGGCTTTACGGCTTCCTGTCCCGATGCCGCCTTCGGTGTTGGCTTCGGTGTTGGCGTCGGAGTCGGGGGCTCTAAATATTCTGGCTGCACATCTACCAGATAATCCGCATTGACATAGCAAAGGGTGCCGTTATATAAAAAACTTGCCCATCCATCCGCAATCTCTGCTACCTCAATCTTCTCTGCATGTACCAGGAAACCGACTACCTCTCCGCTGGTAGAAGGATTTGACCGCACATTAAGGGTTGCACCGTATTTATCCATCTTGACATATTTCGGTGTCGTCTGCCCTACACGAACTACTTTAGATGTAGGTGATGTCTGCGTATCCTCCTGTTGGTCTGTATCTCCAGCAGCTGCTGTTACATCTGCTTCCTTTGTGGGCGGCTGGGTCGGTATAAAGCTAGTCATCTCCTCTTCCTTACCACAGCCTGTTAGTGATATGACTATCATTAGTAGGGATAAATATATGGCTTTTCTCATTTTATTCACACTCCAAATAACTTAATGCATTTCAAATACAGGCAAGTCCTCTATTATCATAGCACATTTGCCCTATAATACAAACAATAATTTGTGAAATC
>JARKQP010000952.1 GCA_029974875.1 Mobilitalea sp. | reverse complement strand
TCATAATATAGTTTATAATATAGTTTATAAATATAGTCTGTAAATTATGGTCTGTAAAAATCCTCCATAAACACCCCATAAATATAAGTCACGGATATCGTCCATAGGCATGGTTCATGGCTCCAGTTCTTAAAAAGTCCTACCCATAAGGGAAACCAGGGGAGCCAGCTCCCGGAGCAATGCATCAAATTGATCGAAATTCAGGGACTGTGGACCATCAGATAGTGCAGTTGACGGGCTTGGATGTGTTTCGATCATAAGTCCATCCGCACCGACGGCAACGGCACCCATGGCAAGGGGCTTTACGTAGGCGCGAACCCCGGTTGCATGGCTTGGATCCACAATGATCGGCAGATGGCTCTTTTCCTTAATTACAGGAACAGCGCTGATATCCAGAGTATTCCTGGTTGCTGTCTCAAAGGTGCGGATACCGCGCTCACAGAGAACTACATTGGGATTCCCCTCCGCAAGGATGTATTCCGAGGCGTTCAGCCATTCATCAATGGTAGCGGAAAGACCTCTTTTTAATAAGACAGGCAGTCCGGATTTTCCGGCCTCCTTTAATAAGTAGAAATTCTGCATGTTCCTCGCACCAATCTGGAGCATATCAACATATTTAACAGCCGTCTCAATTGCTTCCAGGCTGGTTACCTCACAGATGACAGGCAGTCCCGTCTCTTCTCGGGCTTCCTTCATATACTGCAGACCCTCTTCCTCAAGACCCTGGAAGGCATAAGGAGAGGTCCTCGGCTTGTAAGCACCGCCCCTCAGTATCTGGGCTCCTGCCTTTTTGATGGCGTGTGCCGTAGCGAGCAGCTGTTCCTTGCTTTCAACGGCGCAGGGGCCTGACATAATGACTAAGGAGCCTCCTCCGATGGTTACATTGCCTACCTTAACCCTTGAGGGTTCCGGATGGAACTTCCTGTTAGCTAATTTATAGGTTTCCGTTACGGATACGATTTTATCTACATCTTCAAAGATCTCCAGGTTCTGGTCCTGGAGCCTGGATTTATCCCCTACAACGCCGATGATGGTTACTTCTTTACCGGCTGAAATATGTGCATCCAATCCATTGGACTCAATTAAGCTTTTGACTTTCTCAATGGATTCTGCTTTTGCCCTGGGCTTCATTACGATAATCATTTTGGCTTGTCCTTTCTTAATGAAATTTCTTAACGGAGTTTGAACCTTCAAAATAGTCCCGTCTTGTTTTGCAATTATACACGTTAAAGATAGGGGTGTCAATACTCTATTGCTTTAAAGCGTAACGGTTTAAAGTGCGGAAGAAAAACTTTGTCAATTATTACATAAAAGTATTGTAAAAGTGAGGCTCGTCTAGTAAAATATAAACAGAGGGATTTATGGGTAATTACAAAGGATTTTCGCATGCCAGGTTAATTGCCCCGACTACTTACTACTTTAGGAGTATTGGAGGA
>JARKQP010000897.1 GCA_029974875.1 Mobilitalea sp. | reverse complement strand
ATCGCTGGATCGGCCACTCCACGGCTTCAGATAAGCTTTATGACGAGCTGGTATCAGGATGGGGTGAGGAACCCTATTTTGTCATCAACAATGTGCAAAGGATCATCGGTGCCCTTACGAAATCTGCCCACCCTAGCCGTGCAGCAGTGGATGGCCTTCTGACAACAGATTATTATACGTCCTATATGCAGATACAATACAGGGAGGCAAACCGTAAATACATCTATGCCCCGTATTATCCGGAGTATCATGGTATTCCGGGTGCGGACTATAAGCAGGATCTGTATGTCTCCTTAAAGGGAAAAGAGAAAAGCTATATGCTGCCCTTCTATTATTACCGCAGAGTAAGGAGCCAGGGAGAGGGTGCTGACATAATCCTGGATATGGATTCAGATATGGTTAGCGGTGGCGATTGGGCCAGCCAGAATCCATTGCAGGTAGATATGGATAGCTATAGCAAGGAATATGAAGCCGGCTATCGCCAATTTGTCCGCCAGGTATATACCCAGCTGCCGGAAGACGGAGTGGAGCGGCTCATCGAGGAATTCGCACCTCTTCGGAATGATAAGCAATATGACAGCGTGGTTGAAAAAATCACCTACGTCAGGGATTATTTGAGGAACCATGTGGACTACAGTCTTGAACCGGGCAAAACGCCCTGGGACAAGGATTTCGCAGAGTATTTCCTGTATGAAAATAAAAAGGGATACTGTGCCCACTTTGCATCGGCGGCAACCCTGATGCTGCGGGCAATGGGGATTCCCGCAAGGTATGTGGAAGGATATGCTGTCAGTGCAAATGCTGTAATGAGAAATCTCGAAGTATCAGCGCAGCAGTATAGCAGTATTCCCGAACCTGGGGATACATCCCCAGACGCGGCAGCATCTTCCGTAGGAGCGGTAGAGGCAGCATTTTCACCTAAGATGAGCGTGATACAGGATGGTGACCTGGTGACAGTGGTGGTCCGGGATTATAGCGCCCACTCCTGGGTAGAGGTGTATATGGACGGCTGCGGCTGGATCCCGGTTGACTTCACCCCAGGCTCCGACATGGGGATTTCGGCAGTTTCAAACATAGGAAAGAGCTCCGATGAGGATAATAAAGCAACACCCACGCCTAAGCCTGCAACACCAACGCCGGTGAAGAAAAATGAAACACAGCAGCAAGAAAATACGGAGGACAATACAGCAGGACAGGGTCGTGAAGAGAATAACCTGCCGATAAAATGGATTGTGCTGATGATCATAGTAATCTCGCTGGCAGCCACAGGCCTGAGCGTTACGGCAGTAACGGTAACCAGCCGTATCATAAGAAAGAGGACAAAGGATCCGGATAAAAAGGCGATTCTGCTCTATGGACAGATAGAACGGGTGCTTAAGGCAGCGAAGGCAGCCGGCGGGGATAAGGGGATTCTCCTGGAGGACAATACGGAGTATGTGAAGGAGCACTGTCCTTATCTGGACGCAGAAGAATTTGAGATAATCATGGAGATCGTAAGGAGGGCCAGGTTTGGCAGGGATGCCATAGCCCCGGAGGAGCTGCAGAGGGTGGATGATTTTTATGCAGCCTTGAAGGAAGACACATGGGGAGAGCTATCATTTTTTAGGAAAATGTATCTAAAATTAACACTATTGCTGTAAATTATCTGAAAAAGTACTATGGTAGATTTGAAAAATATGGTACAATATAACTGTAACAAAGCCTGTTAATTTCTTTGCAGGCAGAATATCGGCGAGAATATATTTTATGGAATGAGGTGGCTGGAATGAACAAAATAATAACAATCAGCAGGCAATTCGGCAGCGGAGGAAGAGAAATTGGTGCAAAATTGGCACAGAAGCTTGGAATTCCGTTTTATGATAATGAGTTAATCTCCAGGGCTGCAAAGGAAAGCGGCTTTGCGGAGGCAGCCTTTGACAATGCAGAGAAGAAGGCGACGAACAGCTTTTTATATTCCATTGCCATGGGAATGAATGCCTACGGCAACCAGGAGATCGGCTTCACCCATCTGTCCCTGGATGACCAGCTGTATCTGGCACAATCGAATATTATCCGCAAGGTTGCCCAGGAGGGTCCCTGCGTGATCGTCGGCCGTTGTGCGGATTACATCCTGCGCGAGAATGGGGATGTGGTGAATGTATTTATCTGGGCAAGCATGGAAGCCCGCAAGGATAGGGCAGTCCGCCTATACAATGTACCTAAGAATAAGGCGGAGGATGAGCTGGCCAAGGCGGATAAGAGAAGGGCAAATTATTATAACTACCATGCCAGTGAGAAATGGGGAAAAGCTGAAAATTACCATCTTTCCATCAGGAGCGATTGCATTGGTATTGATAACGCAGTTGAGAGCATCATACACTACTTAAAAAGTACAGAAGGAGGTTTTACAAAAATCTAATGCGGTGGAAAGACAAACTTAACCAGAAGTACACGCAAATATCGGTCTATGTTATTATAACGTGCCTTATTATATACCTGTTAGGGCTTATCATCACAAATATGCCTGCGATTACCCATGTGGTTATGGAAAAGCTTAACTGGGTAATCGCAGTAATTAAGCCCGTCATTCTTGGCTTTGCCTTTGCTTATATCTTAAAACCAGTGGTGGATTTTTTTGAAAGGCGATACCAAAAGCTGAAAAAATGGAAGCTGTTCCGCGGTATTGTTTACCCCCGGAGCTGGGCGGTGTTGACCTCCGTGCTTGTAATACTTGTGGCAGTGGTAGGGCTAATCTCTCTTCTGGTATATACGGTAACGGATCAGGTGAGGCTGGCAAATTTTGATGATTTTGCAAATCTGGCGAAGATATATGCGAGCAACCTGACCTCATTTTATGATTCTACTGTAAAATTGCTGGACCAGTTAAATATCCAATCCCAGGAATTTAAGCAATACGTAGATAGCCTGGCTAGTGCCATTGGTAATGGACTGAAAGGCTTTATGGATGCTACGGTCAATTCTGTTAAGAATGTGTCCGGGCAGGTTACTACCGTGGTTTTTGCCTTCATTATTGCATTTTATTTTTTGCTGGACGGTAAAATATTTACCAACTTTTTGAATAAATTTATGAAGGCATTATTCAGCGACAAATTTAACGGGAAGGTCATGGGTATCCTCCGTGACCTGGACGAAGTGTTTTCCGGCTATGTCAGGGGCCAGCTTACGGATGCCCTGGTAATGGCACTGCTCATAAGCATAACCCTTACGGTTGTCGGCGTGAAATTTGCGATCATCATCGGTATTCTGGCGGGAATCGGCAACCTGATTCCCTATGTGGGGCCGATTGTTGCTTATATCAGCGCATCTTTGGCCTGCCTTGTGACAGGTGATTTAAAAACCTGGATTATTGCCATGATAGCGTTATTTGTCATCCAGTTTATCGATGGTAATATCTTAGGGCCGAAGCTGCTAAGTAACTCAATCCAGATCCACCCTTTGGTGGTTATTGTTTCCCTGATTATCGGCAGCGCCATCGGCGGCTTGCTTGGTATGCTGCTGGCAGTACCGGTCGGGGCTTTTATTAAATTGATCTTTGTCCGCTTTGTTGACCGGCGCCTGGAATATAAGGCGCAGGAAAGGAAGCTCCAGGAGAAGAAAAATCCGGAAAAAAGGGCATAAAAAGCGTGATCTAGCAAATTATTACAAAACTGTAAGGAAAATTTAAGAAATTATGTAATGAATTTGTAATCTTTTTGAGTTACCATAGATTTAAGACTATTTTAAGGAAAACTGTACCCGGTCTTTCATAAACTATTTGGCATGGCGCCAAAGGGGCGGATGGAGTGTAGAATGGACAACAATATATCCGAAAACATAATTGAAGTGAAAAATGTGAAAAAGATTTACCGGATGGGAAAGGAACGGATCTGCGCGGTGGATGATGTCAGCTTTACCATTAAAAAGGGTGAATTCTGTTGTCTGTATGGCGTATCAGGCTCCGGTAAATCTACTTTGTTAAATCTGATGGCCGGGATTGAGAAGCTAACCTCCGGGCAAATCGTCATCAAGGGCAGCAACATACGCAAGATGGGGGAGAAGGGCCTGGCAAAATTCAGGCAGAATAATCTGGGCTTTGTGTTCCAGTCCTATAACCTGCTCAATATGATGACTGCCTTGGAGAATGTGGAGCTCCCCTTAATCTTTAAGAAGATACCGGCAAAAAAAAGAAGGAAGATGGCAAAGGATATGCTGGTCAAGGTAGGTCTTGGCCCCAGGCTGAGGCATAAGCCGAAGGAAATGAGCGGCGGACAGCAGCAAAGGGTGGGCATTGCCAGAGCCTTTGTGGCGAATCCGGAGATCGTATTTGCCGATGAGCCCACGGGTAATCTGGATTCTAAGACCTCCAAGGAGGTTATGGATTTGATTAGGGAGATGGCAAAGACAAACCACCAGACCATCGTTATGGTAACCCATGACCGGAAGCTGGCAGAATATGCTGACCGTATCATCCATATCTTTGACGGAAAGATAGAAAGGATTGAGGTGGTACAAAAGGGTGAACCGCCCCAGGGGACATCCGGGCAGCCCGGTGAAACCGTGGAAGAAGTGTCGTAATACTGGATGAATGGAAATTGGCGTTACAGGTTTTTATTCATATTATAAAAAATGAAAACAGGTTTTATGGGTTTTCATAAAAAATAAAAACTGAAATGAAAGGAAGCAAAGGGGTAAAAGGATGAGGACGAAGAAGATATTAATTGTGCTATTGGCGCTTGTAATGGCAGCAACAGGAATGGGTGGTACGGATTATCAGGTTAAAGCGGCAGGCACATCAATTAAAGTAATTGGCAGCCAGGAATTAATAGCGGCTCCGGGACAGACAACGCATTTTAGGATTCCGATCATGGCAGACGGGGAATACATTGTAATGCCCAAGATAGATTTTGTGACGGATGCGGCGGTAGTACAGCCCTTTACCTGTTCAGAGCCTTACATAACCGTAGGAAATAGCAGGGTGTTAAATGTTTCTGATGTTATACAGTCAAACCTGGAATTTGACGTGAAAATGAGTGAGACGGCAAGCATCGGAACCTATCCGGTTACCGTCAGGTTCCGGTATACCAAAACCAGTTGGGATGCTCCAGACGAGGACAAGGAAGTGACCTTAACACTGAAAATCAAGGTGATTGTGGAAAAAACACCAATCCAGCTGACCCTTGGGTATGCATCCTTAAGCAGCACTGCCGTAGGCAGTGATTCTAATATCTCCTTTGCGGTTAAGAATGAAGGGGAAATAGATGCCAAGAGCGTTTATCTTACCATGAATTACGGGGACGGCATAGAAGAAGGCTATACTGCGAAGCAGATTAGGGTCGGGGATTTAACGGCCGGTGGCAACCGGGAGTTTGTACTGCCGGTTACGATCCTGGAGTCAGCGACACCGGGAAGAAGGAGCTTAACTGCTAATTTTACATATAAAACACCGGACGGGGAGGCGAAGACGTCAACCTATAATGTTTCCGTCAACCTTAGTGCGAATACAACCTATGAGGATACGCCAAAGCTGGTCGTGGACAGTGTCATCGTGGCGGACAGCTTAGATCCGGGCGATACCTTCAAGATCAGGCTTAACCTGATGAACATCGGCGGTAAGGATGCTGAGAATGTCCTGGTTGATGTGGACAGCTCCAGTATTGATACCACCGGCATCCTGAAGGGCTATTATACGGATGGCATCAGCAGTGCAGATACAGTTGATGTCGAAGAAATAAAGACTGTCGTCATACCGTTGTCCGTATCCAAATACGCAACCGGCGGATTAAAAACAATAAAGTTAAATGTTACCTATACGGACGAGAAGGGGAATATCCTCAGTCTGACGAATACGGTTTATGTGGATGTAAAGGCAACTGCCACCTCCGGCAGTACGGATATTGTCATTAGCAATGTAACCCAGTCTCCCCAGCAGCCTGAGGCAGGAGACAAGGTAGTAGTAACCTTTGACGTAAAAAATAAAGGCTCCGTTACGGTAAAGGATTTAAAGATTTCTACGGAGGGGCTTACATCGGCCACCTTTATCCCGGTGCTGTCAGAGCCGTACCAGTATTTTGAAGAGCTGGAGGCGGGCAAGGCGGTCCAGGTAAAGATACCGCTGATTGTTTCAGAAACCATTGTAGAGGGTGTCAATACCATAACGGTAAAATACAGCTACAGCGGCGGTGAAGGGACGGCTGTGATTCCGATCCTGAATGTAAAAAATGATGAGGTAAGCATAAGTAAGCCAAAGATTATCGTAAGTAAGTATTATGCGGATGTGGAAGAGCTCCGCGCCGGCGCTGCCTTTAATTTTACCTTTGACCTGTATAATACCAATGGAAGGGTAGCGGCCAAGAATATTACGGTGACGCTGTCCCAGGCAGATAATATTTTTAGCCCTACCCAGGGCAGCAACAGCTTTTTTATTGAGAAGATAAATCCCGGTGAGACCGTTTCAAAGACCCTGGAAATGAAGGTAAAGTCTGATGCGACCACCAAAGCATATCCCCTTGACATCACCATCGACTATGAATATGATGGTGCGGAGCCCAATCCCACCACAGGCGAAATTGGTGAGTCCAAGACGGAGAAGCTGAATCTCCAGGCCGTTGAAAATGCAAGGCCGGTGGTTGATAATGTGAATGTGTATTCCTGGGAGGGAATGGTTACGGCAGGTAATCCTGCATATCTCTCCTTCGAATTCTATAATATGGGCAAATCCCAGCTGAACAATGTTATTGCAACGGTAGAGGGCGATTTTACAAAGTCCGATGGCAATATGTACTTTATAGGAAATGTAGCGGCAGGAACCTCCTCCTATGTTGAATTTGAGGCTATACCAAATATGGAAGGGACAGCTAACGGGGTTTTGAAGATAACCTATGAGGACAGTAATGGTGATACCATTGATTTTACAAAGGAGTTTACAGCTGATGTAATGGGAGCACCCATTATTGATCCGAGTATGCCAGGGGACGGTTCCGGTGAAGTGTTTAATCCTGGGCCGGTAGCAAAGGCACCAATCCTGAAACTTTGGGTATTCATCCTTATCCAGGTTGCTATCTTTGTAATAGCAGTACCGGTTACCAGAAAGATTATAATAAGTGCCTATAAAGCAAAGCTTCGCAAAAAGGAAGAAGAACAGTATTAACAGAAGGCAAGAGTTCTGGACATTGAATGGAGGAGTAGAGAAGTATGGAGTTAAATATGACCGGATTAAATATAGCGCCCCTCACTGTAGTGTCTCTTGAGGCAGCTGCAGGCAATGTGGTGGTGAGTGGCGGGGATGGCGGTGTATATACGGAAGATGGTATGTATACGGAGGGCGGCATGAATACAGAGATGGGTGTGCCTTCCGCAAAGGATCCGTTGTTGTCCTCATGGCCCTTTGTAATTGGTATTTCGGCAGCTGTGCTGCTTGTTAGTGTGGCTCTTGGGATCTTACTGGCCAAGAGAAAAATCAAAAAAGGAATTGAGCTATATGAAGATTAGCGATTTATTCAAAATGGGGTTAAGGAGCCTGTCCCGCAGAAAAGCCAGGACAGTATTAACCGTAATCGGTGTTATTATCGGCTCCTTATCCATTATTATCGTAATATCGATCGGAAAAGGGATGGAGAGCAATTTTGATTCCCAGGTCATGCAGCAGGGCGGTATTACTACAATTACGGTGAATACCCAGGCTGATATATTTGACGATGACGGCAGATGGGTCAGTAGTAAGGAACAGAAGCTGGATGACCACCTGGTGGAGCAGCTCAGGGCGATCAAGCATGTCCGTGCAGTATCGCCGGCGGTTAATAAAAGTGCCACACTGATTAGTGGAAAGTATCAGAGCTGGATTAACATCACGGCCATGGATGCCAGTGTATTTGAGGCCTTTGATTTCCCGGCGCTGGACTATGGGAGTTACCCTTCTGAGGAGGATAAAACGCAGATTATCTTCGGAAGTGACCAACCCTATGGCTTTTATGATCCATATTCCAGGGGAAATTCCCAAAAGCAGATCGATATGCAAAAGTCAAAGGTTGAGCTGCAGTTTAATGATTTCCAGCCAGACCCGAAGAAGAAGGCATTCAGCCTGCCGATGAAGAATATTTCCAAGATGGTCCGGACCAATGGTGAATATGATTGGAATACTTATATGGATCTTGATTATTTCAAGGAAATCTATATGAAGTATTGCAATACCCTATCCTTGGAAGACCGCAAAAAAGCAATTAAGACAATCGAGGAGTACCAGCAGATTAAGCTGAATGTAGATAATGTGAACAATGTAACGGAGGTCCAGGAGGCGATTAAGGAATTAGGATATCAATCCTACAGTATGATGCAATATCTGGAGCCCCTGAAAAATGCATCTAAAACAATGCAAATCGTGATCGGTATCCTGGGTGCGGTAGCCATGGTAGTATCCGCAATCAACATCGCCAATACGATGATTATGTCCATATATGAGAGGACGAAGGAGATCGGCGTTATGAAGGTGCTCGGCTGTACAGTCAGGGATATCAGGAACCTCTTTTTATTCGAGGCGGCAATGATCGGTTTATTTGGAGGGCTTGTAGGGATTGCCCTTGGATATATTGCTTCCTTCCTGCTTAATACCTATGGGGGACCCGTATTTGGTGCCCTGATGTCCGGGGGCTATCTGAATGAGATGGCGGATACAAAATACTCCATTATACCCTTCTATTTACCTTTTGTATCGCTGGCTATTTCCGTTGCGGTGGGACTGCTGTCCGGCTATTTCCCGGCGCTGCGTGCGACCCGGATCAGTGCAATTGAAGCGATGAAGACAGAGGGTTAACAATGTTTATTTCTAGTTTTTGATATAACAGATATGACCTATAACAAGTGTCCGAAGGATGGAAACTCCTTTTGGACACTTGTTCTAGTTTATGACCGGTGAAGCAGCCTGTGGATACTTGTAATTCATATTGCTTTTTATTATAATTGACAGTATATAAAGCGGATGGAGGGACGGTATTCTTATGAAAATGGTAGTTCTTATAGCTGAAGATGAACCTGATATCAGGAATCTGCTAAAAATACACCTGGAAGGGAGCGGCTACTCGGTCCTTGCGGCGAAGGACGGGCAAGAGGCCTGGAATATGCTGCAGGCGCACAGGGTTCATTTGGCCGTACTCGATGTAATGATGCCGGTTCTGGATGGATTTAACCTCCTGCGTAAAATCCGGGAATACAGTACCATCCCGGTCATTTTTTTAACTGCAAGGGCAGCGGATATGGACAAGGTGCTGGGTCTTGGGCTCGGGGCTGACGACTATCTTGTGAAGCCATTTTCCATGGCTGAGCTGCTTGCCCGGGTAGGGGCGCAGCTGAGAAGAAGCAATGAATACCTGTCACGGGAAGAGGCAGCCTCCGAGACATTGGCCTACGGGGAACTATCCATAGACAGGGACAAGTGCTGCGCCTATAGATCCGGCAGGCTGATTGAGCTTGGTGCAAAGGAATACAAGCTGCTCCTGTTTTTCATGGAGCACCCGGAAAAGGTTTTTACCAAAAC
>JARKQP010000879.1 GCA_029974875.1 Mobilitalea sp. | reverse complement strand
GATGCCAGGCAGGGAACACACCATTTATTTGATTTTGGTTTCCACTTCGGCGATTGGCTGGCTCTTGATGGTGCGACAGAGCAGAGCACCCAGGGACGCACTGACAATACATTTATCGCGTCTGCATATTATTATGCGTCTGCGTTGTACGTGGCTGAAGCGGCAAAGGTGCTGGGATACGAGGACGCACAATCCTATTATGATCTGGCGGAGCGGATCCGCAAGGCAATCCTGGATGAATTTTATACGCCGAATGGACGTCTTGCAATTGACACGCAGACGGGATATTTGGTTGCATTGAGATTTGGTTTGTATTCGGACAAGGATAAGGTGATTCGCGGATTAAGGAAGAGGCTAAAGGGAGACTGCTACCGTATCAAGGGAGGATTTGTCGGGGCTACCATGATGAATACGGTGATGGCGGAGCATGGACTAGCTGATATCGCCTACGATTTCCTTCTCTTTGAAGGCTTCCCGGGTTGGCTGTATGAGGTAAACCTTGGAGCTACTACCATCTGGGAGCGTTGGAATTCGGTGCTTCCTGATGGGAAAATCAGTGGAACCTCCATGAACTCCTTAAACCACTATTCTTATGGAGCAGTGATAGAATTCCTCTACCGGCATGCAGCGGGAATCATTCCGACAGCACCGGGATTTTCCAGCGTAAGGCTGGAGCCAAAGCCGGATGTACGACTTGGAAGCCTTAAGTGCAGCTATGATTCGGCAGTAGGTAAATACGTGTCGAATTGGAACATCCGGCCTGATGGCAACTTGGAGCTTCATTTTGAGATACCGCTGGGGGCAAGGGCAGAGATTGTCCTTCCGGAAAGCGGGCAGGAGCCGATCACAGCAGGGGCAGGCTGCTATGATTATGTTTACCAGCCAAAGAGGGATTACCGAATCCGGTTCCGGGAGGACACAAGGCTGGAATTGATGAAGGATCATAAGGAGGCGATGGAGATCTTGAAGAAGCATGTGCCACAGGCCTGGAATGGGATTATGTCCGGTAATATTGAAGAGATGTCGAAAACCCTCGGGGAGATGAAGGGGCAGGCCTTGTTTATGGGTATGCCGGTTGATTCCTATGAAGCGGCATTGAGAGAGCTGGAGCAGCTGTATTAGTGTAAGAATTCTTAGAAAAACGATGCACAAATGGCAAGACACATTAATACCCTGTGAAACAATATTTGATTTTGGACAAAATGTTGCTGGATATGTTAAAATGTCATTAAGAAACTTAAGGCCAGGGTCGAAGGTAACTCCGGGAGGTGTTAGATCGTTATTTTAATTTATAAATTTAGATTGTGTAGAGTATGAGGTGTGTAAGAAAACATATTAGGCAATTGCGAAATGATATAGTTAGTGAAATTTTTCATACAATTGGTGCAAATTCCTTCGCTCCATGCTGTAAAGTGCCCAAATGGGCACGGCTAAATTCCGCTCAGGAACCTGCACCAATTGTATGAAAAATAGCGTTAGTTTATGAGTTTCGCAATTGCCTAGAAATTATATAAGAGAGAGGATGAGTTAAGATGACGCAGACAACAGGAATACCAGAGAATGATCAGGATCAGGTAGCCCAAGGGATGAAGGCACAGCAGGAGCTGCTGATTGCACAGCGTAAGGCATGGGCTGCACAGGCAACAATAGGAGAGCGTTTTGAGGTGCCCCGTGAAGGGAAAGAACCGGTAAGTACTATTTTGTACCGGCCCTCCAAACTGGCGGATGGGAAGCCATTGCCCGTTCTTTTTCATATGCATGGAGGTGCATGGATTGGAGGAGATGCGGTTTTGCTGGAATCCTTTTGCCAGCTTCTATCCGATGAGATCCCGGCTGTGATAGTTAACGTAAATTATAAAAAGGCGGATGTATATCCTCTTCCCTATGCCTTATATGAGGTGGCAGACACAGTGAAATATTTTAGGGAGCATGCTCAGGATTATGGAATTGATCCCTCCCGGATGGCAGTGGGTGGACATAGCGCCGGTGCCCATCTTGCGACTGGAGCTGCACTTATTTTAAAAGAGGAGAAAATAGAGCTTGCTTGCCAGATGTTGGTATATCCAGCAGCTGATCTTGGGGATACCTCCCTGGAACTAATGAATATGCTGCGTAAGATCCTTTTTCCGGAAGGGGGATGGGAATCCGCCTATCTGTCACCGCTTAGGGCAGCAGATGATGAGTTGTTGGGTATAGCACCTGCAATCTTTATTATCTGTGGGCAGGATGACCTGCGACAGCAGGGTATATCTTATGCAAAGAGGCTGGTTGACCTTGGGGTAGCTGTAAAGGTGAAGGAGTTTACCAAAGCGGAGCATGGTTTCTTAGAGGTAAACAGGCCGGATTATACGCAGGGAGATCCCAGGCAGACTCCGGAACAGGCAGCATACGCGAGGGAATGCGAGCAGTACCTGATACGGGAGCTGAAGGCCAGCTTGGCATAATAGCTTGATTATATTGGAGTAAATATTTTATGGGACGTAAAATGACAGAGGCAGAGATAGAGGCAGTTCTAAATAAAAGCAGATTTATCAACTGCAAACAATAATATTGTAAAGTGGATGCCTCATCTCGCATTCTATTGTAGCTGAAAGCTATTTGCAATTTGATTGTTTTGCAAAGGAAATACAAAATGAATAGCGTCATTGACTTATGGGCAGTATATAGCATATAATATAAATATAATTTTGCATAGAAATTGCAAAATGGAGGTGAATATATGCTGCTGGAATTTAGAACAACAAATTATAAGTCGTTTCAGGATGAATTAGTATTTTCAATGACTCCTGCACCAAAACAAAAGGGGCTGGATTACAGCGTTCTGCAGGAAACGATCAAAAAGAAAACTCTCAAGGGGCTATGTTCGGCGGTCATCTATGGCTCAAATGCGTCCGGTAAGACGAATATCATTGGTGCTATGGATACCTTCAAGTCTATTGTGCTTAGGGGAAACATTCGCAATGATGATGATAAGATAGATCCAAATGCCGCCGCAAGTGCATTGGAGTTAATTCCAAACAACTCTAAAGGAAGCAATCAGCCGGTATCCTTTGCAATTAAATTTACTGCCGATGGTTTTCTCGTGGAATATTCTTTTTCCGCTGACTTGGGCGAGTTTTTAGAGGTAGAACATCCGCGCAGAATTTTATCGGAACACCTTGCGCTAAATGGCGATATGATTTTTTTGCGCAATGGTGGGCTGGAATTTGATCATCTTGACGCAATCCATGATTTGTCTGTTAATGCCTTCGAGCAAAACGCAGAGGGTGCAATTGCCTTGGCCAAAGGGAATTTAAACGATGAGGAGCTGTTCTTAATGAACGGCTTTAAAACCATGTTTAGTGCCAAATTGGTATCCCTGATCAGCGACTGGCTCGACAATAAATTTGTGGTCATCTACCGAGCCGACGCAATGCATTTGATTCGCAAATTCAGTGATCCAAAGAAGAAATCGGTCTATGTAGAAAAGACGTTAAATGAAGCCGCAACCTATTTTGGAATCAGTTCCAACGCCCTTGGCTACATTGTGGAGGGCGACAGCAATGAAGCCAAGCTCTGCTCCATTTTCAAGGACACTAAAAAGGGAACTGCCCTTTCAGCGGAGTTGTTCGAATCTTATGGCACCATCCGATTTGTCAATATATTCCCCTTGGTGGTCAACGTGCTGATGAATGGTGGAACCTTGGTAGTGGACGAATTTGATGCGTCCATTCACCCTATGGCATTAATGAACATCATCAATATTTTTCACAACGATGAAATTAACGTGCATCGTGCTCAACTGATTTTCAATACGCACAATCCTATCTTTTTGAATGCAAACCTTTACAGGCGTGATGAAATTAAATTTGTTGAACGCGATGATGATACGCATTGCAGCACTCATTATTCCCTCTCTGACTTTGGCACCTCCGGAAAATCCGGTGTCCGTAAAAATGAGGATTACATGAAAAATTACTTCATTGACCGGTATGGTGCGATTAAAGACATTGATTTTACACCTATTTTTGAGGGATTGCTGTCTCACAGAAAAGAGGTGTAGACTATGCGTAAAGAAAATAGAACCTACTACTTTTCTGTTGAGGGCGAAACTGAGAAGTGGTACTTGGACTGGCTCCAAGGCGTAATCAACGCAAATCCGGCTGCAGAATACACTGTAAAACTGGATAGCAAAATCCAAAAAGACCCATTGGCTCGTGCAAAAGGTCTTACGATCTTAGGAAAAACGGAAATCACCCATATCTTTGATAGAGAAAGCGAAAAAGATGTCCATGTGAGACAGTTCCAAACGACATTAGACCGCATGAAAATGGCGCAAAATGTAGGGAAAAGCATCGCATATCGCCTCGGATATAGCAATTTCACGTTTGAGCTTTGGATGATTTTGCACAAAGCTGACTGCAACGGTTCGCTGGTTCATCGTAGCCAATACCTTATACCACTTAATAAAGCTTACGGCGAAAATTTTGAAAACCTTGATCAATATAAACAGGAAGGAAATTTCAAGCGTATTCTTGAAAAGCTAACACTAATGCAGGTCTGTGATGCTGTTAGGCGGTCAAAGTTGATAATGCAGCGAAATGCAGAATCGGGCTTTGTTCTACAGCAATATAAAGGATACAAATATTATAAGGAAAATCCGTCACTCTCCATTTGGGAAATCATTGAGAAGATTTTAAGTGAGTGTAAATTGCTATAAACTTTAGGGATGAAAAAGGGGAGGCTGATAAAACGTGATTCCGTCATGTTTTATCAGCCTCTGTTTTGCAGTTAGAATAAGGTATTTCGGTAAATCGTTTGCTCGAATACTGAGCTCGCAATCATTAATCAGCGATAAAGAGAACGCAAACGGATGGCTCTTTCTATTGTTCTTTCATCTGCAAAATTAATATTTCACAAAAAAGATGAAGTTTAGGATATACCAAGGAACTATATCACTATATAATTCAATTTATAATACATACGTTTGAGATAACTGTTTAACGCAAAACAACAAAATGGAAAAGAAATCAATTATGAAACAGATGGGGAAACAGAAAATGACAAAGATAAAAGAAAAGGAAAATAAGCATCCAGATTGGTAGAAAATTAGGTTTCAAATAAAAAGCAGACAAGAGAATGGGATAAGATAAAGGAGGAATACAAATGTCAGAAAATAAATTAAATTTACCATATGAATTTAAAGATAAGGAGCGAAAGATTACTTTTTCAAGGCATGACCTGCCAGCTCCATGGATTAACTACTTATCAAACGGAAAAATGCACGCCTTTGTATCACAGGCCGGCGGCGGAATGTGCTGGTGGCGCACAACGCAAAACTATCGAGTAACCAGATACCGTTTTTATAATCTGCCGATCGATAGTCCGGGATTTTATATTTATATTAGGATGCAGGATGGGACAGTGTGGTCACCGACTTTCCGGCCATGTGATACAGAGCTTGATCATTGGCAGGCATCCCATTCCACGGGTTATTCTGAATTTGTGGCGGAAAAAGATGGACTGAAAGCTGCACTTACATTATTCATGGCATTGGATAGTGATACGCTTATCTGGAGCTTAAAGCTTGAAAACTTAAAAGGTGAGCAAATGGAATGTGATGTATTTGCTTACACGGAATTTTCGCAGCTTGCCTTTGAAAATGAAGTGAAACTTGGATATTATCTGAAGTGGAATGTAGAAAACAAGTGTGACGAAGAATTAAACGCAATCATGTATTTGTATACTTCATGGATGCAGGTGGATGTAGAGAAAGCACCTGTTGTATATTTTTCTTCCAGTGAAAAGTGTGATTCCTTTTGCTGTAATCGTGATTTGTTCTGCGGTAATTATCGGGATGAGAGAAATCCGGTTGGGGTTGAGAACGGAAAACTTAGCAACTCAAATGTGGTTGGTGGTGAACCATGTGGTGCGCTCCATTCGCATGTGACACTTGAGGCGAAGGAAGAAAAGCAGATAAATTATTTCCTTGGTGTTACACCTGGAGCTTTAAAAGATTACGCAGGTGCAAGAGAAAAAACAGTCAGTACGTTAGAACGACTTAAGGCAGAAGGTGCAGTAGAGGAACAGTTCCAGAAGAATATGGATTGGTGGGAAAAACATCTTTCTATATATCAGTGTGAAATTCCGGATGAGGACGCAAAGAGACAGATTAACACATGGAATCCAATGCAAAGTGTAGTTACAGCACGTTATTCCCGTTCTATCAGTTCGTCAGCGTCCGGAATCCGTGGAGTGGGATTTAGAGATAGTGCGCAGGATATGCTGGCACAGGCTTATAGAAAGCCTGAATGGGCAAAAGAAATGCTTCGTTATCTTTGTACGCAGCAGCATGAGGATGGACATGCTGTTCATACCTGCTGGCCGGAGGATAATAAACTGCCGCAAGAGTTGACCCGCTCCGATGACCATATCTGGCTTGTATATCTGGCTTATGCTATTGCAGCGGAATCCGGGGACATAGAATTTTTGAAGGAAGAGCTTCCTTTCTTGGGAGAAGATTTAAAGACACCGGTGGCACCAGCATCTATTTGGGAACATCTGATGCGAGGCATCGAGTTCACAGAGAATCATATTGGAGAGCATGGATTGCCACTGATTCTGTTCAGCGATTGGAATGACCATGTGGGACCATTCGGTAGAAAAGGAAAAGGCGAATCTGTATTTGTATCACAGCAACATATCTATGCGTTGAAGCAGCTTTCAGAATTGGCTGAGTTGCGAGGCGATACAGAGTCAGTAGAGCGTTTCGCAGGACTTGTCAAGAAGCAAGAAGAAGCTCTTGAGAAATATTGTTGGGATGGCGAATGGTACCTTAGAGGAATAGATGACGAAGGAAAACCGTTCGGCAGCAAAGATTCTGATTACGCCAAAATATGGGTAAACACGCAAAGCTGGATGATTATTTCCGGTAGTGGAGAAAGAGAAAAGAACATTCAGGCTATGAACTCTGTCAGGGAACAGATGGATACCGGAATGGGATTGCTGATTAATACTCCTGGACTTCCACCCGAAAAGGCAAACAACTTACCAGCGGGATATTCAGAAAACGGCGGTATATTCTGTCAGGCAAACTGCTGGGCAATTATGGCAGAGGCTTTGCTTGGAAGAGGGGATATTGCATGGAATTATTACAAGCAGCTTATTCCAAATGAAGTAATTAAAAAAATTGGTGTTGAAGCTTACCGTGGAGAACCCTATGCATATTCCAGCACGATGCTTGGACCGGATAATGAGAATTTTGGTCAAGCGTGCGTATCACAAGTAACAGGAACCGCTGCATGGATGGATGTAGTTGCAACACAGTATATTCTTGGAGTAAGACCTACGATGAAAGGACTTTTGATAGACCCGACGATTCCGGCTGATTGGAAGGAATACTCTGTATTAAGAATTTACAGAGGTTGCAATATCCAAATTCAAGTGAATAATCCGAATGGCGTGCAGCATGGCGTGAAGAGTATGTTGATTGACGGTGCTGTGATAAACGGAACTATTATTACACCAGAGATGGTTAGTGGAAAAGAATGCTTAAATGTGACGATTGAATTAGGATAGAAGAGGTGTAATACTATTATTTGCGATACTCCGAGTATAGATTATCATTCCGATATTTTTGTGGAGTAGTTCCAATCCATTTTTTGAACACTGCTGTAAAATTACTCTGGGAAGGTATGCTGATATACTGCGAGATTTCAGCAATGGAGTGATCAGAGTATCTGAGCAGGTTACAGGCAATCTGCATTTTTTCACGCATAATATAGTCATGCAATGTAATATCCTCATGCTTTGAAAAGAAGTGGGATAAATAATTTGGATGAACCTTTACATAAGCCGCGATATCTTCGAGATAAATTTTCGAGAAGATATTGCGACTTATATAATT
>JARKQP010000878.1 GCA_029974875.1 Mobilitalea sp. | reverse complement strand
AAGGCTCAGGAAGCACACTTTAATGACGGTGGAACCTTTGACCGAATTTATGATGGGGAAATTCAGGAATAGAACGTGAAGGAAGAGTATTTTACAAGGTGGATAAGAATATTTATTCACCTTGGTTATTCCCGGAAATTGAAGCAGCCTGCCGGTTCAGCCTGTAGAAAAGAGGCAATGGATTAAGTCGGAGTCTGCAGGGAAGAAGCGGCGAATTAAGGTTGGGTATGTAGAGAAGAAACAGTGAATTAATGTGGACGGAGGCATTTTGGAACATGAAACGCAGCAGAAAAAAAAAGGTCATACCGGGCTTTGGTATATCCATGGGAGTGACATTGACACTACTGAGCCTAATTGTATTAATCCCGATGGCATCACTGGTGATCAATGCCTCCCAGGTGGGGCTTTCTACCTTTTGGGAAACGGTTACGAATAAGAGGGTGCTGTCAGGCTACTGCGTCAGCCTGCTGTGCTCGCTTACCGCGGCGGTAATCAATGCCGTATTCGGTGTAATACTCGCTTGGGTGTTAGTCCGGTACGAGTTTCCCTTCAAAAGATTTATTGATGGACTCATAGAATTACCCTTTGCCCTTCCAACGGCAGTAGCCGGTATTGCACTGACGAATCTTTATTCTGACAAAGGCATGATTGGACATTTCCTGGGAAGGTTTGGGATCAAGGTGTCGTACACAAGAACCGGAATCATCATAGCCATGATTTTTATCGGAATTCCTTTTGTAGTACGGACGATCCAACCGGTCCTGGAGGATTTGGATTCCCAATACGAGGAGGCGGCAAATGTCCTTGGAGCCAGCAGGGCAAGGATCTTCTTTCGGATTATCTTCCCGGAGATCCGCCCGGCGCTATTAACCGGCTTTGGCCTTGCCTTTGCAAGAGCTTTGGGAGAGTACGGAAGCGTGGTCTTCATTGCAGGCAACATGCCCTTTAAGACAGAGATAGCACCTCTTCTGATTATGGGTAAATTGGAACAGTTTGATTACAACGGTGCAAATGCAATTGCGCTGGTAATGCTGGCTTTTGCCTTCCTGATCCTATTTGCCATTAACAGCCTGCAGATATACTACAATAAATTTACAAAGCAGTAGGAAGGAGTGCACTATGAATAGAAAGAA
>JARKQP010000853.1 GCA_029974875.1 Mobilitalea sp. | reverse complement strand
AATTCAAAGAGGATCAACAAATAATCAAAAAAAGGAAGGGTAAATTATGAGGAAGTCAGGTAAAAAATTAATAGCTTTAATTTCAGCAGCATTACTTGGTATTGGGAGTTTAGCAGGATGCAGCAATGGGAACGCTGCCACGAACGAAACTGGGACTGCAAACAAGCCCACAGAGACAGCTACCACGGCTCCTGCGAAGGAAGTGGAACTTACCTTCCCGTGTATAGGGGTGGGAACAGACAGTAAAGCAGAAGTATTCGGAAAAATGGTACACGACTTTAATGCGGAATATAAGGGCAAATATCAGGTAAAGATAGAAGAGCAGACGGATTATGATGCATATAGGGATAAAATCCGCACCTTGAATTCAGCAGGAAAAGCGCCTGACATTTTTACGGTTGACAACTTTTCTGATCTCCAGATGTTTGCAGAAGCAGGTAATCTTATGGATTTGACCGATTTCCTGAATGGGGATGAGATGAGCGGACGCTTTATTACGGGAGTCCTTTATGATTCCACGGTTTACGATAAGTTATATGCAATGCCTTATGAGAATGCTATTATTCCGGTCATATATAACCAAAAGCTGCTTGATGCGGCAGGTGTAACCTCTACTCCTACAAGCTTTGATGAGCTGTGGGCTGCCTGCGATAAATTGAAGGCAAGCGGAGTTTTCCCTATGTGCCAGATGACAGGAAGTAACGCTTGGACCTCCATGCTATGGTATTCCTATGCAGTGGCAGCCTGTGGCGGACCCGAGGTATACAATAGAGGGTTAAAGGATCCTGCCTTTGTTAAGGCTGCGGAGCTTCTTAAAAAAATGTATGATTATACCTCTACTGATGCGATCGGAGCAGATGCAACTGTTGTCAACGGACATTTCTTTAACGAGAGATCCGCTATCTATACAAATGGTACCTGGATTCTTGGCAGAATAAAGACAGAAGGTGTACCAGGATTATATGATAACTTAACAATCGGCAGCGGTTTAAGCAATAATGGCGAAAATGGCGGAGCATACCTGAATGCAGTCCAGGCATATATCTGTGCCGGAAAGCAGACGGATCCCGCAAAGGAAGAGGCAGTAAAAGCATTTCTCAAGTTTATTACGGAAACTGACAAAGTGGTGGAGCTGGCAAATTCCGCAGGTTCATTATTTGCAATCAATGTGGATTCCACTCAGATTACAGATCCATTACAGGCTGAAATCGTGAAGCAGAGTGCAGGAGCTTCCTTTACGATCAGAAGCTTCAACGCTGCAATGCCTAGTGCAGTTACCAATGCATTTCCTTCAGCATTAGAATCGCTGGTGCTTGGTGAGATGACTCCGGAAGAGTTTGTGGAAACTCTTCAGAAAGCAGAATAACAGCTGTTTCCGAGCCGGGCACAAGATTATATATGATAAGTAAAACAGCCTGCTGATTTGCTTGTCATGAATAAAACCATTTGCGGCG
>JARKQP010000848.1 GCA_029974875.1 Mobilitalea sp. | reverse complement strand
TCAATAATTGCGCTTTTCATAATCCCTACCTCCAAATATAGTTACGTAATTTTTGCGCTAAAATCATTATAATATATAAATGCTCATAAAATGATAAATTTATGTATAAATTTGGTAAGCTTTATGAAAATTATATAGGTGCATCCATCAGCGGCATATAAAATTTTAGATAGATTTAACACAAATATTACATGTATATGAGGAATTGCTTTGACTGATCACGTATAATTAACTTGCAATAGCATGAAGGAGACGGCAAAGTCAGAATATTTAATGTAAAAATTTGCATTAAATGGACAATTACTGAGCTATATGGCTGATTGCCATTTATGGGCCAATACCTTAAAAGGAATTTGAAGCCTTAAGGGTACTATAATTTATGGGATGACTCCGTTATTATAGCTATCGTTTGCCGTATCACAATACAGTTTGAGGAGGAAGATTGTATGGTTAAAAACTTTATCTTAGACACAAATGTGCTGATTCACTATCCTGGCTGCATCCATACCTTTGAAGATAATAATATTATTATCCCCATTATATGCCTGGAGGAATTAGATAATTTAAAAAAGAAGGATGGAATTATAGGATACCAGGCCCGTGAGGCGCTCAGGGAAATAAACAGTGCCAGACAATACGGCGATTTACATAAAGGAATTAAATTGCCGGGCGGTGGCAGATTAAGGGTTGAATTGAACCATATGAATCCGGAAGATATGCCGGACGGTATGGATTTGAATAAGAATGACAACAAGATCCTGACAGTAGCGATGAATATTAAGAAGGAATCAAAAAAAATCCAAACCATATTAGTTACTAAGGATCTCTGTGTCGCCATTAAAGCAGAATCATTGAAATTAAAGGTGCAGGATTATGAAAACGATAAAGTAAATATGGATCTTCTATATAAAGGCTATAGGGAAATCAGTCTTTCTTCGGAGCAAATAGACCAAATCTACAATGGCGGCCTGGAAATAGAGGAAGGGACAGGCTTTGACCTGCTGCCAAATGAATTCGTCTGTGTTAAAAGCTATAATAATGATTCCCATGAAACGCTGGCCAAATTTAACGGAACAAAAATCGTTCCCTTGAAATATGCGAATGATAAGGCCTGGGGACTTACTCCAAGGAACAGGGAACAAAGAATGGCGCTGGAGCTTCTGATGGATGAGGAAATCGCTTTAGTAACCCTATGCGGCGGAGCAGGAACCGGAAAATCAATTCTGTCTATCTCAGTGGCACTTCAAAAGGTAATCGAAAGCAATTCCTATAATAAAATTATCTATGTAAAGCCAGCTGTTCCGGCTGGTGAAGCAATCGGTTTCTTACCTGGCAGTGAAGAAGAAAAATTGAAGCCCTTCATGGATTCCTTTGGCGATGCCGTGGAAAGCCTGATGACGGATAAGAGTAAAAGCCAGACGGCAGAAACCGGTGAGAAAGATTTAAAAAAGGGAAGGGCAAATGGATTCTCAGACAGGAGGATGTTTACTACGGAAGACTTCTTAGGGCAGTATAGGGATGCCGGAATCATTGAAATGAAAACTTTTGCATTTATGAGGGGGAGAACCTTATCAGGCTCCTTTGTCATTATCGATGAGGCGCAGGAAATGACACCCCATCTTGCCAAGCTGATGCTGACAAGAGCAGGGCAGGGATCTAAATTTGTAATGATAGGGGATCCCTCCGATAATCAGATTGATAATGCGTTTGTAGATTCAAAATCAAACGGACTTGTTTATGTGGTAGAAAAATTAAAGCCATATCCTATGACGGGGCATTTAACCTTGGATGAGGTTGAGAGAAGCCCGCTTGCAAGGATAGTAGAAGACAGTCTGTAAATCCATCGATAAATAATAGATAGCTATTTGGTCACAGCGGCCCTTGAGGGACGATGTACAAAAAATGTATATGGCTAGGGAGGATGTTGAAGCTCGATTGCAGCTGACAGCCTCCCTTAATTATTTTGGAAAACCGCATCCAGCTTCTGGTAGAAATCCTTCCAGAGCGGCCATTAGCTTCTGGTGAAAATCCTTTCAAAACGGCCACTAGCTTCTGGTGGAAATCCTTCCAAAGTGACCACTAGCTTCTGGTGGAAATCCTTCCAAAGCGGCCACCAGCTTCTGGTGAAAATCCTTTTAAAGCGGCCACTAGCTTCTGATAGAAATCTTTCCGGAACAGCCCGTAGCCAAGTCCAGGAGGAGAAAGCCGGCAGTAAAATTTAATAGCTCCCCTTGCCGCAAAAGAGGGGGAAAACAGTGGACTTAAAGTTATAAATCAAGTATAATTATGTGGTGGCAGAGGCTGGAATTCATGCCATTTGAAAGGAAAGGTGTAGGTGACACATGGCAAAACGAACAAAGAGATTGACATCCCAAGGAGATGAAAGGGATGAAGTCAGAATAAATAAATTCCTAAGTGATGCGGGAGTTTGCTCCAGACGGGAGGCGGACCGCTACATTATGGAGGGCAAGGTTAAGATAGATGGTGAGATAGCGCAGATGGGCTCCAAGGTGGCAAAGGGCAGCGTGGTTACCTTTTTGGACCAGCCGGTCAAAAAGGAAGAGAAGCTGGTACTGATTGCGTTTCATAAGCCGGAAGGGATTGTATGCACTACAGATCAGAGGGAGCCGGATAATATCATCGATTTTATTGACTATGGCAAGCGCATCTATCCCATCGGGCGTTTGGATAAGGATTCGGCAGGCCTGATTCTATTGACGAACGATGGTGATATTGTAAATAAGATTTTACGTGCGGAGCACCAGCATGAGAAGGAATATATTGTCCGCGTAAATAAGGAAATTACGGCGGACTTTCTTCAGGACATGTCTGACGGTGTACCAATCCTTGATACGGTTACGAACCCATGTAAGGTAACACAGCTGGACAAGTATACCTTTAATATTATCCTCACCCAGGGGCTAAACAGGCAGATCCGACGTATGTGTGAATATTTAGGGTACCGGGTAGTGGGCTTAACCAGAATCCGTATCATGAATATCCAGCTGGGAAGGCTTAAGGTAGGGGATTACCGCAATGTAACAGAAAAAGAGATTGAAGGATTGAACCAGGCATTCGGGCAGCAGGTGGAAAAAGGCGTCAAGAAGGAAAAAGGCGTCAAGAAGGAAACAGGCATCAAGAAGGAAACAGGCGCCAAGAAGGAAACAGGGATCAAGAAGGAGCAAAGCGAAAGAGTACAGGACAAAAGAGAACCGGTTCGGATGGGATCGATTGAAAGAAGACAAGGCAGGAGAGAAAGAGACGGAAGGGAACAAAGTAAGAAGGTACCAGGCAGAGGAGATAGAAAGGAACAGGACGGAAGAGAACAGGACAGAAGAGAACAAGGTAAGAAGGAACAGGGCAGGAGAGAACAAGATAAGAAGATACAGATTGAAAAAGGACAGGACAAGAGGGGATATGAAAAGAAGGAG